>SKPT01000390.1 GCA_007119405.1 Phycisphaeraceae bacterium | reverse complement strand
CCAGAGCCTGGAGCTGGCGATGGAGGAGTGCCTGGACCAGGACACGGAGGTGGTCTGCCCCGGCGCGGACGAGGCCGGCTGCGTCAGCCGCGCCGCCGAGGCGGTCGCCCGCGAGCAGGGGGGCGAGGCGATCTGCCTGCTGCCGCTGCGCCGCGCCGGGCAGGTCGAGGCGGTGCTGGCGGTGGAACGCGACGCCGACAAACCCTTCACGACGAGCGAGATCGAGACGCTGCGACTGACGTGCGAGCTGTGCACGGCCCGGCTGCTCGACCTGCACGAGCAGGATCGGTGGATCGGCATCCGCGCCGTGCGCGCCGTGCGGCGGAACATGGCCAAGGCCCTGGGCCCGGAGCACACCTGGGCAAAGGCGGCGGCGCTGGCGGTGCTGGGGCTGGTCATCTTCTTCAGCCTGGCCAAGGGGCAGTACCACGTCCAGGCGCCGGTGATGATCGAGGCGGAGGCGCGTCGGGTCGTTTCGGCGCCCTTCGAGGGTGAGCTGGCGTTGCTGCACGTTGAGCCGGGCGATGTCGTCGAGGCCGGGGCGTCGATCCTGGCGGAACTGGACGTGACGGATCTTCGCCTGGAGCTGGCGGGGCAGCAGGCGGAGCTGTGGCGGCATCGTCGCGAGGCGGCGATGGCGCTGCGTGATGGGAGCGTGCTGGATCGCGAGCTCGCCGAGGCCGAGGCCGACCGCACCGCCGCGCGGATCGCGCTGCTGGAGCATCGGCTGGCCAGCGCGGTGATCCGCAGCCCGATCGACGGCGTGGTGGTGCGCGGGGATCTGCGCCGGCGGCTCGGCGGCCCGGTGGAAAAGGGCGAGCGGCTCTTCGAGGTCGCCGCGCTCGACGCGCTGCGCGGCGAGCTGCGCGTGCCCGAGCACCGCATCGCCGACGTGGAGGTGGGCCAGCGCGGGCGGCTGGCGTCGGCGACCTACCCCGGCCGGTTCGTCGGCTTCGAGGTGGTGCACGTCAACCCCGTCGCCGAGGTCGAGGACGACGAGAATGTCTTTCACACCCGGGTCCGGCTCGACGAGATCCCGCCCTGGCTTCGCCCGGGGATGGAAGGCGTGGCCCGCGTCGAGGCGGGCGAGCGGCTGCTGATCCGGATCTGGACGCGCGAGGTCGTGGACTGGGTGCGCATGAAGTTGTGGATTTGACCGCGAAGGAGCGAAGAAGGCGAAGAGCGCGAAGGAGGCACGGAGAAAGGCAGGAAGAAAATAAGGAAGGCAGGAAGGGCAGGAATGCAGGAGGGGGAGGCTGGGGCGCCTTTGATGTGTTCGTAGCGACGCGGGTGCCACTGACAAGCGGAGTCCGCGGAGCTTGTCAGTGCCGATGGCAATGGCGGCCCCACAACGCCACCCCGCACTGACAAGGCCGAGGGCGGCCTTGTCAGTGGCACCCGCAACGCGGATTGACGGCGCTCCAACGTCACCCGCCGTGCCGCCTGCCTTCTCTGATACCGCTTACTGTCTTCCTTCGTGCCTCCTTCGTACCCTTCGTGCCTTCGTGGCCAACCCAGGAGCCCACCGTGCCCCCGCATCGGCCGACTTTCAGCGAGTCGTGGTACCGCGTGGCCAACCTGCGCCCGCGGCTGCGCTCGAGCGTGCACAGCTACCGCCAGCAGTTCCGCGGCCAGCTCTGGCACGTGCTCGCCGACGCCTCGAACAACCAGTTTTTCCGCCTCAACGACGCCTCCTACCACTTCGTGGGGTTGCTCGACGGCAGGCGCACCGTCGCCGAGGCCTGGCACCTGTGCAACGACCAGCTCGGCGACGACGCGCCGACCCAGGGCGAGGCGATCCAGCTGCTCGGCCAGCTCTACGCCTCCAACCTCATCCAGGCCGAGCTGCCCGCCGACGCGCAGGGCATGTTCGAGCGCTACCGCAAGCGCCGCCGACGCGAGGTCGGCGGGTATCTCATGAACTTCCTGTTCGTGCGCATCCCGCTGTGGGACCCCAACCATCTGCTGTCGCGCTGGCTCCCGGCCGTGAGCTGGCTCTTCGGGCCCGTGGGCTTCGCCCTGTGGGTGATCCTCATCGGCGCCGGGGTCTTTCACCTCGTCGGCCGGGGCGACGAGCTGCTGCGCGGGGCGATGCAGATCCTGCACCTGGACAACATCATCCTGCTCTACCTCTGCTTCGCGGTCACCAAGGCGCTGCACGAGCTTGGCCACGGCTTCACCTGCAAGCGCTTCGGCCAAAAGGGCGGCGGGGGCGAGGTGCACACCATCGGCATCATGTTCCTCGTCTTCATGCCCGTGCCCTACGTCGACGCTTTCAGCTACTGGGCGTTTCGCAGCAAGTGGTAGCGCGCGGCGGTGGGCGCGGCCGGCATGTACGTCGAGCTCGCCATCGCCGCCGTCGCCGCCGTGGTCTGGGCCCACGCCGGGGCCGGCACGCTCACCAGCGCGATCGCCTACAACGTGCTGTTCATCGCCAGCGTCTCGACCATTCTCTTTAACGGCAACCCGCTGCTGCGGTTCGACGGCTACTACATCCTCTCCGACGTGCTGGAGATCCCCAACCTCACCAAGCGCAGCAAGGACTACGTCTACTACCTCGTCAAGCGCTACGTCTACCGCGTGCCCCGGCCGGTCAGCCCCGCGTCGAGCACGGGTGAGCGGATCTGGCTGGCGATCTACTTCGTCGCGTCCACCGTCTACCGCGTGTTCATCTGCATCGCCATCGCGCTGTTCATCGCCAGCTTCTTCTTCATCGTCGGGCTGGTGCTGCTGCTGGGCGTGGCGCTGACGTGGATCCTCATCCCGCTGGGCAAGTGGGTCAAGTACCTGGCGACGAATCCGGAGCTCAACCGTGTGCGCGGCCGGGCGGTGGTTTCGAGCGTGGTGGGCGTGGGGGCGATCATCGCGGGGCTGTCGCTGATCCCGGTGCCGGACCGCGCCCGGGCCGAGGGCGTGGTCGAGCCGGTGCGTCTGGCGAGCGTCTACATGCCGGAGGAGGGGTTCATCGAGCGCATCGTGAGCCGTGAGGCCCCGGCGGCGCCGGGCGAGGCGCTGGTCGAGGCGCGCAACCGCGAGCTGGAGGCGGAGCTGGCCGAGCAGCGGGCGGTGCGGCGGGTGACGGCGCTGCGTCTGCGCGAGGCGATGAAGGAGGAGCAGGCGGTGGCGGAGGTGCTGGCCGAGCAGGTGCAGGTGATTGATGAGCGGATCGCGCGGCTGGAGGCGCGGCTGGGGGCGTTACGGGTGACGGCTCCGCTGGCCGGGACGTGGGTGCCCGCGGCCGAGCAGGAGCTGGAGGGCGCCTGGGTTGGCCGGGGCCAGGCGCTGGGGCTGGTGGTCGACGAGAGCCGGCTGGTGCTGCGGGTGGCCGCGGACCAGTGGCACGGTCCGCGGCTCGGGCCGGACGTCGAGCTCGGCCAGCGCGTGGAGGTGCGCGTGCGTGGTCGGCCGGACATCGACTTCACCGGGCGCATCGTCCGCATCGCCCCGGCGGGCCAGACGGAGCTGCCCTCGGCGGCGCTGGGCTACGAAGTCGGCGGCCGGGTGCCCACGCGACCCGACGCCCAAGGCCGGCCCCAGGCGGCGGCGCCCGTCTTCGAGGTTTTTATCGTGCCCGAGTACAACGACCAGGCGCCCGTGCCGCTCAAACCCGGCCAGCGCGTCGTCACCCGCATCACCATGGAGCCGATGCCCCTGGCCGCCCAGGCCTGGCGCGCCGTGTTGCAAACGGTTCAACGCCTGCGATAAGCATGTAGGGTGGGTAGAGCGAAGCGAAACCCACCACGACTGTCGTGGATCCTCGGCAAACCCGGTGGGTTTCGCTTCGCTCTACCCACCCTACAACTGCAACGCCAATGTCCTCCCAGCCTGGACAACCCACCGACCCCGCCGCCGCCGAGCCGATCCCCGCCACGCTGTGGCGCACGCTTGCCGAGCAGCGCGGCCCCAACCGGCGGCCCAAGGGCCTGGACCTGGCGTG
>SKPT01000251.1 GCA_007119405.1 Phycisphaeraceae bacterium | reverse complement strand
CGGCGTATCGCCGGCTGGGGCTCTTGCCGGGCGTGGCGCGCCGGCGGGCGGAGCTGAGCCCGCCGCCGATGCGTGACGCGACGCGGCGCGAGCTGGCGGCGTACTTTCGGCCGCACAACCAGCGGCTGGCGCGGTTCCTGGGTTGGGACCTGACGCACTGGAACGTTGAAGGCTGAGGCGCACGCGGCGCCGCGGACGCGGACGGCGGTTGACGGGAAGGATCGGCCATGAGCATCACCACGGGCGTTGGCTTGATGAGCGGCCTGCCGACGCAGGAGATCATCGACGACCTGATGGCGATCGAGGCCCGGCCACGCCAGCAGATCGAGCAGCGCAACGAGCAGATCGACGCCAAGCGTGAGGCGTTCCAGAGCGTCAACAGCGACCTGCTTCAGCTCTTCGACGCCTCGGCCGCGCTGACCCGCGACCGCACGTTCCAGGCCCACTCGGCCACCAGCTCCAACGAAGGGGCCGTCACCGCCCGCGCCGGCTCGACCGCCACGCCGGGCAGCTACAGCATGACCGTCGCCCAGCTCGTCTCGGCCCAGCAGACGATCAGCGGCCGGCGCATCACCGACCTCAACGCCGCGCTGGGCGAAGCGACGCTCAGCTTCCAGCGGCGCGCCGCGTCGCTCGAATCCCAGACGCGCCTGGCGACGCTCAACGGCGGGGCGGGCGTGGAGCGCGGCCACATCCGCATCACCGATCGCTCCGGCGCCACGGCCGACATCGACCTGTCCCGCGTTATCAGCGTCGACGACGTGCTCGAGGCCATCAACGCCAGCCTGGGCGTCAACGTCACCGCCAGCGTCGACGGCGACCGGATCAAGATCACCGACAACACGGGGCAGACGGCCTCGGACCTCATCATCGAGAACGTCGGCGGGCGCGACACCGCCAGTGACCTGGGGCTGGTGGCCAGCTCCAGCGACGGCGAGATCGTCGGGCAGGCGATCAACCGCCTGGGCAACGACTCCCATCTCGGCGATCTGAATGACGGCAACGGCGTGAGCTACGTTCAGGGCGAGGCGGACTTTCGCATCACCGCCGGCGACGGCACGGAATATGACGTGAGCCTGGACGGCGTGCGCACGCTGGCGGAGCTGTTCGCGCGTGTCGACGAGGCGACGGATGGCCAGATCCGCGCCGAGGTGGCTGACGACGGCGTGAGCATCCGCCTGGTGGACCCGGACGCGCCGGGGGCCGGCTCGCAGTTCGCCGTGGCCGCGCTCAACGGCTCGCAGGCCGCGGCCGACCTGGGCATCGTCGGCAGCGACGCCGGCGACGGCACGATTACCGGGCATCGCCTGCAGGCGGGGCTCAACTCCCGCCTCGTGCGCTACCTCAACGCCGGGCAGGGCGCCGAGCTGGGCACCATCAGCATCCAGAACCGCGACGGCGCGACGACGCAGGTGGATCTGGCCGGGGCCGGAAGCATCAGCGAGATCATTCATCGCATCAACGACGCGGGCGCGGGCGTCACCGCCGAGCTCAACCGCACCGGCAACGGGCTGCGCCTTGTCGACCACACCGGCGGCGACGGCGAGCTGATCCTCGACGACGTGACCGGCTCGGCGATGGCGGATCTGAACCTGGCCGGGGCCCACAGCAGCGATCGGGTCGACTCGGGCGACCTGCGCCTGCAGTTCGTCGGGCGGGGCACGCGGCTCAATGACATGGGCGTGACGACCGGGGCGTTCCAGGTCCAGGACAGCGCCGGCAATCGCGCGACCATCGACACGGCCGGCATGACCACGCTCGGTCAGGTCATCGACGCGATCAACGCCGCCGACGACATCGACGTTCTCGCCCGCATCAACGACACGGGCGACGGGCTCATCCTCGAGGACACGGGCCCGGGCACGGTGGCGATGCGCGTCACGGAGCAGGGCTCGAGCACGGCGGCGAACCTGGGCATCCTCGGCGAGGCGGCGCGCGGCGGCAAGCCGATCGACGGCGCGTTTCGCCACAGCATCGACCTCCAGGCCGGCGACACCATCGAGGACCTCGTCGAGAAGATCAACGCCGCGAACATCGGCATCGACGCCTCGCTGATGAACGACGGCACGGGGTATCGGCTGATCCTGTCCGGGCAGGAGGGGGGGCGCGACGCCGGGTTCCTCTTCGACGACGGCGGGCTGGACCTGCGGGCCAGCAACGTCACCGAGGCCCAGGACGCCGTGGTGTTCTTCGGCGGGACGGACGCCGCCAGCGCGGTGGCGGTCACGTCGCGCAGCAACCGCCTCGAGGGCGTCATCCCCGGCACCACGGTCGACCTGCACGCGACCAGCGACCAGCCCGTGCAGATCACCGTCGACCGCGACGCGGACAAGATCGTCTCGGACATCGAGGGCTTCATCGAGAAGTACAACGCCGTGGTCGAGCGCCTCGACGAGGTCGACCACTACGACGCCGAGGAGGAAGAGCGCTCGATCCTGATGGGCGACCCGGCGATCACGAGCCTGCGCCGGAACCTGCACAACGCCGTGCTGAACTCGGGCGAGAACCTCGATGGCGCCTATCACGCCCTGTCGCAGGTGGGCATCACGGTCGGCTCGGGCGGGCGGCTGGAGCTCAATGACACGCGCTTCCGCGACGCGTTCAACGCCGACCCCGACGCGGTGCGGGCGCTGTTCACCACGCGCGAGGCGGAGGTCAACGAGGTCACCGGCGACGAGACGGTCACGGCCCGGGGCGTGGGCGTGCGCTTCCGCGAGATGCTCGACCGCCTGACCGACCCGCAGCACGGGCGCATCGAGACGAGCCTCGGCGCGCTGGCGCGGCAGAAGGAGCTCAACGAGCAGCGCATCGAGTCGATCAACCGCATGCTCGAGGCCAAGCGGGCCCGGCTCGAGCAGCAGTTCCTGAACATGGAGCGGGCGCTGGTGACGATGCAGGAGCAGGCGCAGTCGCTGAACCAGATGATGACCAACGGGATGTTCAACCGGCGCGGGGATGAGTAGGCCGAATCATTGGGAATCACCACAGAGACACAGAGAGCACAGAGGTAGAACCTGGTTGAAAACCCTTTTACGCGGGGCCGACGGAAGTTGCGAATAATCCGGGCCAGGCCGGGTCGGAAACGGGTGCCATTGACAAGCGGAGTTTGCGGAGCTTGTCAGTGCGCATCGGGTCGGCCTTTCGGCGCGGCCGCCGGGTTATCGGGCGTGCGTGGCCCCGGCCGTTGAAGCGGCGGCGGCGGCCCGGCCGATACCGATCGGGGCGGTGATCGCGCCAGGAGTTTTGGCCAGTCATGAAGCAGGCACCGACGAACCCCTATCTGCGCACGCGGATCATGACGGCCAGCCCGGAACAGCTTCGCCTGATGCTTTACGACGGGGCGCTGCGCTTCGCCCGGCAGGGCCGCGCGGCGATCGAGCGTGGCGATTTCGAGACCAGCTACAACGCCATCGCCCGCGCCAAGCGGATCGTGCTCGAGCTGGGCAACAGCCTCAACCACGACGCCAACCCCGAGCTGTGCCAGCGCCTGGCGTCGCTCTACACCTACGTGTACCGCCTGCTGACCGACGCCAACATGACGCGGCAACTGCCGCCGCTGGACGAGGCGATCGAGCTGATCGGCTACGAGCGCGAGACGTGGCAGATGTACATCGACCGCCTCAACGCCGCCGACGGCGACGACACCGAGCCCGGGACCCTGTCGCGCAGCGCGTGATGGCCTTGCGCAAAGCGGGTGCCACGGCTTGACCGCGAAGCGGCAAGCCGTGCGAGGCGCGGCGGATGCACGGCTTGCCCTGCGGGTCAAGCCGTGGCACCCCACCATCAAGCGTTAATCTGAATCCGCATCAGCGCCACCGATGAACACGCTTTCGTGTTCGTCGTCGCGATGCTGCGGGCGCGCCGCGTCGGCCGCTTCGTGGACCACCGAGCCGCACCGCGAGCTCACTGGCCGACCGGCTCGAGCCAGAAGGCGTCGAGCTG
>SKPT01000625.1 GCA_007119405.1 Phycisphaeraceae bacterium | reverse complement strand
GCTGCTGCCGGTGCTCATGACGCTGGCCGAGGCGCGGGCGCCGCACACCTGGGACTCGCCGATGCTGTTTCTCGTCGGCGGGACGGTGCTGCTGGCGGTGGTGACGCTGCTGCCGTAGCGGCGGCGGGGCGAGTCAGGGGTGACGGGGGTTCGGCCGGGGCTGGCTGGTGAGATGGCAGATGGCGGCGATGAGCTCGTCGGCGGGCTGGGCCTTGCTGAAGAACCCCGAGGCGCCGACGGCGCGGAGGCGTTCGGCGACGTCGCGCTCCTCGTGCATCGACAGGCCGACGATGTGCGACTCGGGCACGTCCTGCTTGATGTGGCGTGCGGCTTCGAGGCCGCTGATGCCCGGCAGGGAGATGTCCATCACCACGACGTCGGGCTTGAGCTGGCGGGCGAGCTCGATCCCGTCCTCGCCGGTCGACGCCTGGCCGACGACCTCCATGGAGGCGTGCTGGTCGATGAGCTGGGCCAGGCCCTGGCGGACGGTGGCGTGGTCGTCGATGAGCAGGACGCGGGCGCGGCGTGGCGTGGCGAGCGGGTCGGCGACGAGGTCGTGGTCGTCCGGCGGCGGAGCTGTGGCTGGCGACGCCTCGGGGCGCGCCGGATCGGCCTGGGAGCCGTACGGCTGGCAGGGCACCGCCAGCTCGACGCGCGTGCCGCGTGCCGGGGCGCTGTGGATCGTCACCCGCACGCCCATGACGCGCAGGCGTTCCTCGAACGACAGCAGGCCATGGCCCGTGCCGGCCTTGCGGGACCTGAGCTGATCGGTATCGAAGCCGCGGCCGCGGTCCACGACGGCGATGCGCAGTTGCGTGTCGTCGGTTTCCACGAGGAGGCGCGCCGTGTCGACGCCGGCGTGCTTGACCACGTTCAGCAGCAGCTCGCGTACGGCGTCGAAGACGGTGACGCGCAACTGCTCGTCCGGGATGTCGTCGCTGCTGCGGGTTTGCAGGTCGACGCGAAGGCCGTATTTGTCGCTGGCCCAGCGTGCCAGCCATTGCAGGGCGGCGGCGAAGCCGAACTCGTAGAGCACCGGCGGGGCGACCTCCATGCTCAAGGACCGCGCGGCGTGGATCGCCTCGGTCAGCAGCTCGTCGGCCTTGCGTGCGGCCTCGGCCTGAGCGGCGTCGGCGGGCCAGCGGATCGCGCCCAGCCGCATCCTCACCGCCACGAGCAACTGCTGGATGTGATCGTGCAGGAACTGGGCGACGCGCCGACGCTCGCGCTGCTCGGCGGCGGCGAGCTCGCGGGCCATCCATTGCAACTGCATGGCGCGCTGCTCGGCCTGGGCGGTGCGCTCGGCGACGCGCTGCTCGAGCGTCTCGTTGAGCTTCTGGTACTGGTCCTGCGTGCGTCGCAGCTCGGTGATGTCGTGGAACGTGAGCACCGCGCCGGCGACCTGGCCGTCCTGCACGAGCGGGGCGGCGGTGTAGGCGACGGGGAAGGTCGAGCCGTCGCGACGGGCGAACGCGTCGGTGTGGCGGCGCGTCGGCTGGGCGCTGTGCAGCACCGCCAGGACGGGGCAGTGGTCGCGCCGGCAGTCGGCGACGGCGTCGCCATGGACGACGTCATGGATGTTTCGGCCGCACAGCTCGGGCTCCGTCCAGCCGAGCATGCGCTGGGCGCTGGGGTTGGAGAAGGCGATGCACCCGTGGACGTCGAAGGCGCAGAGCCCTTCGTCCATGCTCCGGGCGATGAGGTCGGTGAATTGCGAGCCGGTGGGCAGGCTCAGCTTGTCCTCAAGGCCTGGGACGCGGCCGGGGGTCGCGCCGATGTCGCTGTGCGCGTGCAAGGTATCCTCCTTGACGGGGTGATGGGCGTCTCAGACCGCCGGTTCCAGTGAGGCGAGGGCTCGTTCGATCCAGTTCCACGGCAGGGGGGCGAGGCTGGTCTGGGCCGGGTCCAGGGGCAGCTCGAGCGTCGCCTGGCCGGCGGTGACGGCCAGTCGGCCGCGGTGGTGGCACGTCACCAGCCAGGCCAGCAGGAGGTTGACCTCCACGGCGGCGGCGTCGATCGTCTGCCCGGCCGGGTCGGCCGGCGACGCGACGGTGAAGCACAGCCTGAGCCCCGGGGCGTCGCGGACCTGCGGGGCGGCCTCGGCGGTGACGTCGACCGCGTCGGCGTTGTGCAGCGTGGCCAGGGCGTCGACCAGGGCGGTCACGGCCTGGCCGGCCAGGTGCGGATCGACCCGCAGCGGGGCCAGGGCGTCAAGGGCCTGCGGGGCCGTGCGCACGTGCAGCGGCACGGAACCGGCCGCCGACTCGAGCAGCGCGGCGCAGGCCAGCGGCGTCATCCGCGTCGGCTGCAAGCGCGTCAGGAGCTGCTCGACGTGCTCGAGGAAGTGGCGCGTGCGGTCGAAGGCGGTGGTCCACAGGTCGGTCTCGTGGGCGGCCTGGGCGTCGGCGCGGCCGAGCGGCTCGGCGCCGAGCCAGTCCAGAAAGGCCGAGATGGCGTGGGTGGCGTTGTCGATCCGGCCCCGCAGGGCGGCGGCGAGGACCATGAACAGGCGGCTGCGGTCCATCAGCAGCATGTGCTCGAGCACGCCGAGCTTCTCCTCGACGAGCGAGTCGCGCTCGCGCTGGAGGCGGTGCACTTCCATGGCGCGGATGAGGATCCCGCGCAGCTCGCGGATGTCCCATGGCTTGCTGACGTAGCGGAACACGGCGCCGGTGTTGACCGCGTCGATGGCGCTGTCGATGTCCGAGTAGGCGGTGGTCAGGATGCGCACGATCTGAGGCCGGCGCTGGCGCACGCGAGCGAGGAACTCGACGCCGCTTTCGCCGGGCATGCGCTGGTCGGTGACGATCACGCCGATCTGGTCGCCCTGGCGGGACAGGGCCTGGTCGGCCTCGCCGGCGCTGGCGGCGGTGAGCACGTCCAGATCATTGCGATAGGCCTTCTCGAAGTACTTGCGTGCCTGGGCCTCGTCGTCGACAAACAGGACCTTGTACCGTTCATCGTGATGGTGCATGGGTGACGTCCTTTCCCTGGCATGCGGGCAGGCGAACGGTGACTGTCGTTCCCTGACAATCCTCGCTGCGGATTTGGATGCTGCCGTTGTGCTCGGAGATGATCGTGTGGCAGATGCTCAGGCCCAGGCCCATTCCCTCGCCGATCTCGCCAGTGGTGAAGAACGGCTCAAAGATGCGGTCGCGCTTGTCCGGCTCGATGCCGGTGCCGTTGTCGGTGACGCGGATCACGACGTGGTCGTCCTCGCGCTCGGCGTGGACGCTGATGGCCGGGGTGCGCTGGTCGCGGATCGGCTGCGTGGCGCGGATGGCGTTGGACAGCAGGTTCACCAGCACCTGCGTCAGGTGGCTCTGCGAGCCGTGCACCTGCAACGGTGCCGGGACATGGCATTGGATGTGGGACGCGGCGTCGAGATGGGAGGTCAGGCGGACGGCGGCGCGCACGGCCTCGGCGAGATCGACCGTGTCGTTGGACGCCAGGCGATCGGGGTAGGCGAAGGTCCGCAGGTCGGTGACGATGTCGCGAATGCGGCGCATGCCCTCGCCGATGTCCTCGAGCGTCTCGCGCATGGAGGGGTTGAGCTCGTCGGCCTTCTGCTCGGCGAGTTGCAGGGCCATGAGCGTGTAGTTCAGCGGGTTGTTGATTTCGTGCAGCAGCCCGGCGGCGAGCGATCCCAGGGCGTTCATCTTCTCGCTCTGCACGAGCTGGGAGCGCGTGGCACGCAGTTCGGCGATGGTGGACTCGAGATCCTGGTTGCGCAGGCGCAGGTCAGCCTGAAGCCGGCGGGCGTCGAGCAGGTTCGCCAGGCGGGTCTTGAGCTCGAGCAGGCTGAAGGGCTTGGTGAGAAAGTCGTCCGCGCCGGCGCGCAGGGCCTCGATGCGCGAGCGTTCGTCGCCGCGCGCGGTGAGCATGACGATGCGCGTGTCCACGAGCGACGGGTCGGCGCGGACGGCGCGGCAGAGCTCCAGGCCGT
>SKPT01000380.1 GCA_007119405.1 Phycisphaeraceae bacterium | reverse complement strand
CGTGGAAAGCGCTGGAGCAGTCGCGGGGCGAGCTGGTCACGGTGCTGCCGGGCGTGTCGCTGGTGCCGCTGCAGGGGCGGGTGCGTCGCCGGCCGGACACCAACGGGCATCGCCCGGCCCTGTGGGCGGCGCTGATCGTGGGCCCGGCGGTCAGGCAGGCGGAGCAGTTGCATCGGCTTTGTGACGAGGCCGGCGTCGACTTCGAGATGACCCGCCGCCGCCTGTCGCGCGGGTCGCTGCTGCGCCAGGCCGAGGCGACGCGGCTGGCGCAGACGCTGAGCTGGATGCACGAGGACAGCGTCGAGATCGACCGCCGGCGCGACGAAATTCAGGGCATGAGCCAGGAGCTGGCCGAGACCTACGAAGAGTTGAGCCTGCTCTACACGTTCTCCAACAGCATCACCGTCAACCAGGACCCGGTCTCGTTCGTGGGCGAGGCCTGCCGCGAGCTGGCGCAAGTCGGATCGCTGAGCTGGATCGCGATCCAGTTGATCGACGACGACCCGCGCCTCGGCCCGCTGGCGGGAGCGGTGCACGTGGCGGGCAGGATGAACGCCGCCAGCGAGCGGCTTAAGCGCGTGGGGCGCGTGCTGCTCGAGCGCTATTCCACCGTCGAGCAGCCGGTCGTCATCGACGCGGTGGGCGAGCTGGGCATCGCAGGCTTGGACGAGTTGGCGACGAGCGTGCTGCTGGTGCCGCTGCGCGACGAGAACGGGCGACTGCTGGGACTGCTCATCGGCGCCGACAAGCTCGACGGCACGCTGATCAACAGCGTGGACATGAAGCTGTGCGCCTCGCTGGGCTCGAGCCTGTCGATCTTCCTGCGGAACATGATGCTCTACGAGGACATGCAGGCCATGTTCCTCGGCACGCTCCACGCGCTGACCTCGGCGATCGACGCCAAGGACTCGTACACCCACGGCCACAGCGAGCGCGTGGCGCTGCTTTCGCGCCAGCTCGCCGAGGCCGCGGGCCTGAGCGAGCACACATGCGAGCGGCTCTACATCGCCGGGCTCGTGCACGACGTGGGCAAGATCGGCGTGGCCGAGAGCGTCCTGTGCAAGCCCGGCCGGCTCACCGCCGAAGAGTTCGAGCTGATCAAGATGCACCCGACGATCGGGGCGCGGATCCTCAAGGACATCCGCCAGATGAGCGACCTGATCCCCGGCGTGCTCTACCACCACGAACGCTGGGACGGCCGGGGCTATCCCGAGGGCCTGTCCGGCAGCGACATCCCGCTGTTCGGCAGATTGATCGGCCTGGCCGACGCCTTCGACGCCATGAGCTCGGACCGCACCTACCGCAAGGCCATGGACCTGCACAACGTGCTGGCCGAGGTGCGCCGCTGCGCCGGCACGCAATTCGACCCGGACCTGGCGTCGCTGTTCGTGACGCTCGACTTCACGCCCTTCTTCGAGCTGATCGAGCGCCACCGCGACGCCGACCGCGAGCGCGAGACAGGCCTGTCACGTCCGGTCAGCTTCAGGGAGGTTTCGTGATGCGGATCATCGAGCGGGAATCGACGGCCGACGGCGCGGGGAACGTGGCGGTGCTGGCGGTGGCGGGTGAGCTTGCCGGCGAGAGCGTCGCCGCCTTCCGCTCCCAGGCGATGCAAAAGCTCGAGGCCCGGCCCAAGCTCGACATCGTGCTCGAGCTCTCCGAGCTCGACGGCATCGACTCGCAGGGCCTGGAAGCGATGCTCGCGCTTCAGGACGAAGCGGCCGCCCACCTCGCCCACGTGCGCCTCGCCGCCTGCCCCGAGACACTGACGACCGTGCTGCGGCTGACGCGGCTGACGGACCGCTTCGACATCGACCGCAACGTCGAGGATGCCCTCGCCTCGTTGCGGGCAATCGGCGCCAACGCGTGATCGAACGCTGAACAATGGGAACGTGTCATGGTGATGGCCAATGAACCCGCGCAGGGGACGACACCGGCGGCGATCGCCGGCAGCATCCGCGTCGGCGACCTGCTCCTGGAGCGCGGGCTGATCACGAACGAGCAGCTCGACCAGGCCCTGGCCCACCAGCGCGCCCACGCCAGCGACAAGCTGCTGGGCGAGGTGCTCGTGGAGCTGAGCCTGGTCAGCGAGGAGCAGGTCATGGCCGTGCTCGCCGAGGCGTACGGCGTGCCGTACGCCCGCCTCGAGCCGGCGCTGGTCGACCCGGAGCTCGTCGAGCTGCTGCCGCGCGAGTTCCTCCAGCAGAACGTGGTCGTGCCCATGTTCCTGGTGCGCGGCGTGCTGACGGTGGCGGTGGCCGAGCCCGCCAACGTCTTTCTCATCGAGGAACTCGCCCGCCGGACGGGCCACCAGGTGCAGATCGTCGCCGGGACGCACAGGACGATCGCCCAGACGCTCGAGCACATGGGGCCGGCCGAGGAGGTGCACGTCGTCGACGACGTGATGGATGATCTCAAGGCCAACGACCTGCTGGCCGCCGAGCAGCAGGTCGCCGAGGCCGCCCACGGCGCCGACGACTCGCCGACGGTGAAGCTGGTGAACTACCTGCTGCACCAGGCGGTGCAGGAGGGGGCGAGCGACATTCACATCGAGCCGGGCGAGGAGGCGCTGCGCGTGCGCTTCCGCGTCGACGGCCGGCTGTACGAGAAGCTCAACCCCCCGCCGGGCATGCTCCCGGCAATCGTCAGCCGGCTGAAGATCATGGCCCAGCTCGACATCTCCGAGCGTCGCCTGCCGCAGGACGGCGGCGTGCGGGCGATGATCGACCGCCGGCCGATCGACCTGCGCGTCTCGACGATGCCCGGACGCTTCGGCGAAAAGGCCGTCGTACGCATCATCGACAAGCGCAACGTCGTGACCAGCCTCGACCAAATCGGCTTCGAGGGCCAGATGCTCCAGCGCTACCGCAAGCTCATCGCCCGGCCCAACGGCATCGTGCTGGTCACCGGGCCAACCGGCAGCGGCAAGAGCACCACGCTCTACGCCACGCTGCACGAGATCAACGACGTGGCGCGCAACATCAGCACCGTCGAGGACCCCGTCGAGTACAACCTGCCCGGCATCAACCAGTTCCAGGTCAACGCCAAGGCCGGCTTCACCTTCGCCGGCGCCCTGCGCTCGCTGCTGCGCCAGGACCCGGACGTGGTGATGGTCGGCGAGATCCGTGATCAGGAGACGGCCCGCATCGCCGTGCAGGCGGCGCTGACCGGGCACCTGGTCTTCGCCACGCTGCACACCAACGACGCCCCCAGCGCGGTGACGCGGCTGTACAACATCGGCATCGAGCCCTACCTCGTCGCCGCGTCGCTGCGCGGCGTGCTGGCCCAGCGGCTGGTGCGCAAGCTCTGCCCGCACTGCCGCAAACCCGCCGAGCCCGATCCGACGATTCAGCGCATGCTCGAAGGGCTCAGCGGCGGCGAAGCGATCACAGGCCAGATCTGCGAGCCCGCTGGATGCACGCGCTGCCGACGCCTGGGTTACGCCGGTCGGCTGGGCCTGTTCGAGCTGTACATCCCTGGCGACGAGTCGCTCGACGCGATCAGCCGCGGCGCCGGGCTCCAGGAGCTGCGCGACATGGCCCGGCAGGATTCGTACTACGCCACGCTGGCGCGCGACGGCCTGGCGAAGCTGACCACCGGCCAGACCAGCGTCGAGGAGCTGGTGCAGGCGATGGCGATATGAGCAACAGTCACACATCAATCCACTCGTGGCGTTCGCCGGTGCCACTGACAAGCGGAGTCCGCGGAGCTTGGCAGTGCCCATCGACGTCACAGGCCCGCGTCGCGTCATGCACTGACAAGGCCGCGGACGGCCTTGTCAGTGGCACCCGGACGGGCATCGGCGGCGACAGCCCCAGCGGAGGCAACGATCATGAGCCAGTTCAGCTATCGCGCCCGCACACCGCAAGGTGAGCTGCTCGAGGGCATCGTCCAGGCGGCGTCGCTCGACGAGGCCGGGCGGCAGTTGCGCAACGAAGGCAAGTTCGTCGTCGCGCTGACGCCCGCCCAGGGCGACAAGGCCGACGGCCGCGGAGGCGGCGCCGCGGGCGCGGTGTCGCCGGGAAACCTGAGCATTCGCATCGGCACCGGCGTGCGCCGCGATGAGGTGGTCAATTTCACGCACCGCCTGGCGCTGATGATGGAGACGGGCGTGCCGGTGACCGAGGCGCTCAACAGCGTGGCCGAGCAGTGCCCCAACCCGCACTTCGCCAAGGTGCTGCGCGACATCGAGAGCCACGTCCGCGGCGGCGGCACGCTCTCCGACGCCCTGCGCCGTCATCACCGCGTCTTCCCGCCGCTGATGGTCAGCCTGGTGGCGGCGAGCGAGGTCTCGGGAACGATGAGCACGATGCTCACCCGCATCTCGCAGTACCTGGACAAGCAGCAGCGCATGACGCGCAAGCTGCGCGGGGCGCTGACCTACCCGGCCGTGCTGATGGGGCTGGTGGCCGCGGCGATCATCTTTCTGCTGACGTTCCTGATGCCGCGCTTCACCGCCATCTACGCCGACCGCGGGGCCGCGCTGCCCGGGCCGACGCGGGCGCTGATGGCCACGAGCGAGTTCCTCGTGAACTGGTGGATGCTCTGGGGCCCGGCGCTGCTGCTGATGCCCGTGCTCCTGCTCGTCGCGGCGCAGACGCAGCCGGGACGATGGGCGCTGCACACGCTGGCGGTGCGCCTGCCGGTGATCGGGCCGATGATGATGAAGCTGTACCTGGCGCGGGCGTGCCAGGCGATGGCGACGCTGATTCACGCCGGCGTGCCGGTGCTGGACATGGTCGCGGCGGCGCGGCAGATCACCCCCAACGTCCACTTCCAACGCTTCTGGGACAAGGCCGACGATCAGCTTCGCCGCGGCGGACAGCTTTCGAGCGTCATGGCCGGCTCGGCGTTGATCCCCGTCGACGTCGTGCAGATGGTGCAGGCCGGCGAGAAGACCGGCCGGCTGGGCGCGGTGCTCGAGCGCGTCGGCGAGCATGGCGAGGAGGCGTTCGACGCGCAGGTGCAGCAGGCAACGCAGATGATCGAGCCGGCGATGATCGTGGTGATGGGCACGATCATCGGCTTCATCGCGCTGGCGATGCTGCTGCCGATCTTCCGCATCTCCACCGTCATCGCGGGCTGAGCACAGCCCCCCCTACTCCCCTTCCATCACGATCGTCTGCCCGTTCTCGAATGCGTAGCTGCCGACGATGCAGTCGCGGATCACCGTCGCCACGGTCACCGGCGACATGGTCTGGTCGCGCGGCAGCACGTCCTCGCTGAACAGCCCGCGCAGCATCGGCGTCTCGACGGCCCCGAGCACCAGCGCCACCGCCTTGAGCCCGATCGCCTCGCCCTCGTCGGCGGTGCAGCGGGTGAACATGTTCACGCCCACCTTTGCCGCCGCGTAGGCGGAGAAGCCGCGGAACGGGTCGATGCTCGCCATCGACGAGACGTTGACGATCACGCCCGCCTGCTGCTGGCGGAACGTCGGCCACAGCGCCGCGGTCATCATCACGATCGCCGAAAGGTTGGTGTCGATGCACTGTCGCCAGATGGCGGGCGTGAGCTCTTCGATGGGCATCAGCGGGGCGTTGCCCGCGACGTTGGCGACGGCGTCGACCCGCCCGAAGTGCTCGACGACGCGCAAGGCCGCGGCCCGCGTGTCCGCGTCGTTCGTCAGGTCGGTCGGCAGCACGAGCGTGCGGTGCTCGCTCGTGCCAAGCCTCTCGCTGATGCCGGCGACGGTGGCGTGGAGGCGATCTTCGCGACGGGCGATCAGCGCCAGGTCGTAGCCGGCCTCGGCCAGCAGGACCGCGGTCTCGCGGCCGACGCCGTCGCTCGCCCCCGTGACGATGGCCACGCGGTTGGTGGGCATGACCGCGATGATAACGCGGGCGCGGGGTTCTCGCAGAGGCCGCGGCGAGCGCGGAGGAGAAGATGATGAGGCGGGTGGGAGAACTCGGGTGCCGCTGGCGGCTTGTCCGCCAGTGCCTTGGCCGCACGGACACCCCATCGTGGCAATACCGCCTGATGCCGCGACGGGGCGCCTGCCACCGGCGGGCAGGCCGCCGGCGGCACCCCTGCCAGCCGTGCATCGCCGCCGTCCGTTGCCTATACTTCCCGCTTATGTCGAACGGGCTCTCCGACACCAGCGGCTCGCTGCGCCTTTTCCGGGCGTTCGGCATCGACGTGTACGTGCACTGGAGCTGGTTCATCATTGCCGCGTTCATGTACCAGTTCGTGGGCGTGCGCAATCCGCCCTGGTTCATCGCGGTGTACCTGAGCCTGTTCGCGATCGTGGTGATGCACGAGTTCGGCCACGCGCTGGCGTGCCGGAGCGTGGGCGGGTTCGTCAAGCACATCGTGCTCTGGCCGTTGGGCGGCGTGGCGTTCGTAAGGCCGCCGGAGCGTCCCGGCCCGACGTTGTGGACGATCGCCGCGGGGCCGCTGGTCAACGTCGCGCTCGTGCCGGTGACGTGGGTGCTGTGGATGACGCTGGGCCAGGGTGTGACCGCGATGTCGCCGGACGACCTGCTGGGCAGCTACCTGCTGGCGCTGATGGTGATGAACCTGGTGCTGCTGGTGTTCAACATGCTGCCGATCTACCCGCTCGACGGCGGGCAGGTGTTCCAGTCGATTCTCTGGTTCATCGTCGGCCGGGCGCGCAGCATTCGGATCGCGGCGACGACGGGCATGGTGCTGGGCGTGATTCTCGGGGCGGTGGCGTTCGCCTACGAGCGCTGGTTCATCGTCGTGATCGCCGCGTTCATCCTCATGCAGGCCTACAACGGCATCCAGTACGCCCGCTACCTCGCCGCCCACGAGCCGCAGCGGTATTAGGGCGTTGCCGATCGATTCGTCGCGGTGGCCACCTCAGCCAAATAAGGAAGCCAGGAGACCAGGAAGGAGGGAGAGTTTCAAGATATTGAAATGGTCATTGATGTTGGTTGCCCTGAACGATGCCCCGTCCCCCTTTCTTCTTTTCCTGCCTTCCTTTCCTGGCTTCTTGGCTTCCTCATTGTCTTGCATGGGTGGCGGGTGCCACGGCTTGTCCGCAATGCGGCAAGCCGTGCGATTCAGCACCGACGCACGGCTTGCCCTTCGGGTCAAGCCGTGGCACTCGACGCGCCCGATTGAAGGGCAACCCGCTCACGCCGTCGCCAGCCCCGCGAACCGCTCCATCGCCTGCTCCCACGCCGCCGCGTCGGCCGGCTCGAAGCGCTTGGGCGCCACCGAGGCCGCCACCAGCTCGCGCAGCTCCGCCAGGCTCGCCACGTCGCCCGCCCCCAGCGCCTGCGTCAGCGCGTTGCCCATCGCCGTCGCCTCGTAAGGCCCGACGAGCACCGGCCGGCCGAGCGCGTCGGCGGTCATCTGGTCCAGCAGCTCGTTCTTGCCTCCGCCGCCGACCACGTGCAGCCGCCCGATACGCTTGCCCGTGAGCTGCTCGATGCCGTCGAGCGTCTGGCGATAACGCAGCGCCAGGCTCTCCAGGCAGCAGCGCACGTACTGGCCCGCGCTCTCGGGTTTGGGCTGGCCGGTCTGCTGGGCGTAAGCGTCGATCTTGGCGCACATCTGACCCGGCGCCGCAAATGGGCCGTGGTCGGGATCGACCAGCGTGCGGAACGGCTCGGCCTCGCCGGCCATCGCGGTGAGCGTCGGGTAGTCGTAGTCCTCACCCCGCGACGCATGGTCGCGCTGCACCTGCTGCACCAGCCAGAGCCCGGCGATGTTCTTGAGGAAGCGAATTTTATCCGCCACGCCGCGCTCGTTGGTGAAGTCCAGCTCGCGCGTCTCGTCGGTGATCAGCGGCCGGTCCAGCTCCACGCCCATCAATGACCACGTGCCGCTGGAGAGGTACGCCCAGTCATCGCCGCCGGTCACCGGCACGGCCGCGACCGCGCTGGCGGTGTCATGCGAGCCGGGCACGATGACGTCGAGCGACTCCAGCCCCGCCTCGTCGAGCAGATCCTGCCGCACCGTCCCGATGCGGGTGCCCGCCGGCACGATCCGCCCAAGCATGTGCGTGGGCAGGCCCAGCTTGCCCAGCAGCTTCGTGTCCCACTTGCCCGTGCGCGGGTCGACCATCTGGCTGGTCGAGGCGATCGTCGCTTCGACGACCTGCTCGCCCGAGAAGAAGTAGTGCAGGAGATCGGGGATGTGCAGCAGCCGGGCGGCCGCGTCGACGCTCGCCGGCTCCGCATCGTGCTGCGCGATGAGCTGATACAGCGTGTTGAACGGCAGGAACTGGATGCCCGTCGCTTCGTAGATCGCCTCGGCGCCGACGGTGGCGAAGGCCTTGTCCTTCGCGGCGTGGCAGCGCTCGTCGCGGTAGGCGTGGGGCAGGTGCAGCAGTTGCCCGGACCTGCCCACCAGCGCGAAGTCGACGCCCCAGGTGTCCACGCCCAGGCTCACGAGCTCCAGCCCGCGCTGCCGCGCCACCGCCGCGCCGCGCTTGAGCCCCTCGACGAGGTTGGCCCAGAGCTCGAGCAGGTTCCAGTGGTAGCCCGAGGGCAGCCGCTGCGGCGTGTTGGCGAAGCGGTGGACCTCCTCCAGCTCAACGCGCTGGCCGTCGATCCACGAAAGCATCGCCCGGCCGGACTCGGCCCCGAGATCAAATGCGAGATACGCCTTGGCCATGTCGAAACTCCTGCGTTAACCACGGAGGCAGGGAGGGAAGGAACCACCGATGCATGGTGATGCACACTGATAAGAAGAGGATAATGAGGAAGCCAGGAAGCCAGGAAGGAAGTCAGCCGACTCCGCCCCCCCTCCCTTTGGGAAGGGCTGGGGGAGGGTGTCAACGGCCGCCTTGCGTCCACGATACATCATCAGATCGACAACAGCGACGCACGAGGCAGGCGACCACGCAAGGCCTGCCGGGGCGCCCGCCCTTGACTTCCTGCGCTCCTTTCCTGCCTTCCTGCCTTCCTTATTCCCTCTTATCATCAGTGTGCATCATCATGCATCGGTGGTTTCAACCCTCTCCCCGCTCCGCCTTCAGCGCCGCGGCGGCGCGTTGGATGTACGGCAGGCCGCTGATGAGCGTGACGAACACCGTCGCGTAAACCAGCACGTCGCGCACCCACGCCAGCCAGGGCTCGTGCTGACGCGGATCCAGCCAGACGATCAGCAGCACCACGGGGATGGCCACCGACTGGAGGATCATCTTGAGCTTGCCCGAGAGGCTCGCGGCGAACTCCACGCCCTTGCTCTCCAACTCGCCGCGCACCGACGTGACCAGCAGCTCGCGGGCGAGGATGATCGCCACCATCCACGGGTACACGCCGCTGACCATCGTCACGTGCACGTCCTCGGGCCCGGGGGTGATGACGAAGCGAGGCCCGGCCAGGTAGATGAACGCCCCGATCACCAGCACCTTGTCGCAGAAGGGGTCCATGATGCGGCCGAAGGTCGACTCGACCTGCCAGCGGCGGGCCAGATAGCCGTCCAGCGCGTCGGTGACCGCGGCGAGGATGAAGATGGCGATCGCCACGAGCAGCAGCCACGCCGGCGCCACCGGGTAGCGGTACTGGTTGAGCACCACGAAGAACACGGCCGCCAGGACCAGGCGCAGCAGCGTGAGCTGGTTGGGGATCTGGCGGTACATGGGGCGGCCATGTTAACTGATCGGGGCTGCTCCCGCGGCATATAAAGCCGGGACCGCTGGTCCCGGGGCATCGGCGAAACGTCCACGACAGCCCCGCGCCGCCGCCGGCACGTGCGACGGTCACGCGCCGGCGCATACGACGCTCACACGTCGGCGGGTGGCGAGGCGACGAAGGCGACGCGCAGCCAATCGGGCAACCACCGCCGCCGCCCCGGGACCAGCGGTCCCGGCTTTATACCCGAGACGCGATCGTCACCGCCGGGTGCCACGGCTTGTCCGCGAAGCGGCAAGCCGTGCGATGCGCGACGGGAGCACGGCTTGCCCTTCAGGTCAAGCCGTGGCACCCAACCCCGTGAACGTCGCCTTGTCATGCGCTCACGACAACCGGGCGCACCCTCCCCCTGCCCCTCCCGCAGGGAGGGGGGCCGCTACCTCCGCCGCGATGGCGCGGCATACACCGGCAGCAGCAGCGTCGTGCGGAAGCGGGCGAACCGCCGACGGCCTTCGATCACCAGCTCCCAGTAGAGCGGGCTGGGCGTCGCGAGCCGCGTCGACAGCGAGTCGCTCGCCGGCAGGGGCAGATCGATGGCGATGCTGCTGCCGGGCAGCTCGCCAGGTACGAACTCGCGAAGCTCGTACGCCTGCGCCCAGCGCTGTTCACACGACGGCGGTCGCCGCTCATTATCACCCTCGTCCTCCCTGACGCAGCGCAGGCGCAGCGTCACCGCGCGCAGCTCCGGCAGGCCCTCGAGCCGGCCACACACCGCCTCGCCGAGGAAGAACGGGAATCGCTCGTAGACGAGGCGGATGGGCCCGTGGCGGAGCCGCGTGAGCAGGTCGCGTACGCCGACATGTCCCAGGTACATCCCCATGGCGCCGAGGAAGGCGACCAGCGCCCCGACGCCGAGCAGCGCCGGCCACGCCAGCGGCGACACGAACAGCGGCCCCACAGCCTCGTTGAACACCGCCGCCACCAGCAACACGATCGCACCGATCACGCCCGCGAAGCAGACCATGACCACGCCGTTGTCCACGCGATCGTCCTCCGCCGCGTCGCGGTTCCACGGATGATCACGCATGTAGTGCGCCTCGCCCGTGGCGACAACGCGCTCATCGCGCTCGCTGCGCCGCAGGCCACTGCGCAGGCTGACGTAGGTAAACAGCACCCCGCCGAAAAGGAACAGCAGCCCCAGCATCACGCCGAACGCCGGCACCTCGGCCATGACGCCATCGGGCCCGAACGCCCCGCGTGCACTGAGGATGAGAAGCACGCCGCCTGCGGTCAGCGGCAAGCCGATGATGCAGCCACCGAAGCCGTGCACCTCGTTCTGCCCACGAAATTCGCTGGTCTCGCGCCAACCCAGCCGGCGCGGCTGTGTCTCGGGTTTGTCGATGGGTACGAAGTGCATGACCGTGTCCTGGGCCCTGACCCTCACCGCCGCGAGGGCGGGGCCGCGTAAACGGGGATCACGAGCGTGGCGTGGAAGCTCGCCCAGCGGCGCTTTCCGACAATTGCCAACTCCCAGTATCGCGGTGTCTCGCTGCCGAACCGCGTCGTCAGGGCGTTGTCGGCGGGCAACGGCAGATCAATGTTGACGGCGCGCCCGGGCAGGTCACGCGGGTCAACGCCGCACAACGCGTACGCCTGCGCCCAATGCTGCTCGGCGAAGGGAAGTGCATCACCGCCCCGGCGCTCTACGGCTTCAAAAACGCAGCGGAGTTCGACCGTCACATCGCGCAGCTCCGGCAGGCCTTCAAGCCGGCCGCGGACGGACTCGCCGAGGAAGAATGGAAACGTATCGTAGACCAGGCGCACCGGGCCGTGCCGCCAGCGGTTGACAAGCAGTCGGCTGCCGGTATAGAGCAGGTAGAAGGTCAGGGCGATGAACAACAGCAGGACCGGGCCGCCGATTGCAATGCCGGCCACGATGATGCCCACGCCGTATCGCGCCGCTTGGTCACCCGCAGCCGCATCGCCGGATGCATCGCGCCAGAACGCAAGCAGGTTCGACAGCACGACCGCCGACGTGCTCAGCACCGCGGTGAGCAGCAGCCCGCTGGCGAGAGCCATGGCGCCGCGCGCAAGGCGATCGTCGCGCGCCTGGTCGTGCTCCCACGGATAGTCGTGCAGCCAGGGCTCGGACGCACCCGCGCCGCCCGCGTGCAACCGCTGGCGGCTGCGGCGCATGCCCATCAACACGCTTACGACACAGACGTAGATTCCCGCCAGGGCGAAGGCGGCAGCCAGGGCGGTGCCGAAGCTGCCCAACTCGGCAAGGAAGGTCACCGGCCCGAGGCCGCGCGACCCGAGCATGGCCAGGGTGGCCCCCACCGTGAGCGGCACGCCGAACAGCAGGCCCGCAAAACCGTCGTTGTGGAACTGCCCGCGATATACGCGCGTGCCGCGTATCTTGAGTCTGCGATGCGAGGTGTCGGGTTCCCCCACGGGCTCGAAGTGCATGGCGACGCCTCCGTCGGCAGCATAAAGCCGGCACCGCCGGTCCCGGGGCACCGGGGACACATCCACGACCGCCCCGCGTCGTCGCCGACACGTGCAGCGTCCACACACGGCGGGCGTCGACGTGACGAGGTGAACCTGTCGCAAATCCGGCGATCCACCCCGCCGCCCCGGGACCACCGGTCCCGGCTTTACATGCTCACCCCAGATCGTCCAGGCTCAGCCCGCCCAGCCCCTTGCCGATGCCCCCGCGCTGGTCCATGCCCCCCTTCAGGTCCTTGCGCGGCTCGCGGCGCCGGGCCGAGTGCTTCGCATGCTCGCGCACCGTCTTCGCATCCGCCTCACCCGGCGCGGGCTCGCCCGGCGCCCCGGCCGGCTTGTCCACCTGCTTGACCGACAGCTTCGCCCGGCGCTGGCCCTCGTCGATCTCCAGCACGCGGAACTTGCGCTCGTCGCCCACCTTCACCACGTCCTCGACCTTGCCCACCCGCCGATCGCTCAGCTCGCTGATATGCACCAGGCCCTCGACGCCCGGCTCAAGCTCGACGAACGCGCCGAACTCCTGCACGCCGATCACCTTGCCCTCGACCACGCTGCCCGTCTCGTACTTGCGCTCGGCACCCACCCACGGGTCGCCCTGCGACTGCTTCAGGCTCAGCGAAATCCGCCGCTTGCCCGGGTCGACGTTGAGCACCGCCAGGCGGATCTGGTCGCCGGCCTTGACGACCTCCTCCGCCTTGCCGATGCGGCGCCAGCTCATCTCGCTCATGGGCACGAGCCCCTCGACGCCCGGCTCGAGCTCGACGAACGCGCCGAACTGCGCGGTGCGCACCACCTTGCCCGAGACCTGGTCGCCGGCGCGGTAGCGGTTCTCAATGCCGTCCCACGGGTCGGGCTGGGCCTGCTTCAGCCCCAGACCGATCTTCTCATTCTCCCGGTCGATCTTGAGCACCTTCACGCGCACGTCCTGCCCGACGCGGACGACGTCGGCGGGCTTGTTCACGTGCGTGTAGCTCAGGTCCGAGACGTGGACGAGCCCGTCGAGGCCGCCGATGTCCACGAACGCGCCGAAGTCGACGATGCTCGAGACCTTGCCGTCGATCTCCTGCCCGACCTCGAGCGACTCGAAGAGCTTGGCCTTGGCCTGCTCGCGACGCTGCTTCAGAAGCTGCCGGCGGGAGATCACGACCTTCTTGGAGCGCCGGTCGATCTCCTGCACCATCGCCTCGATCTTCTGGCCGACCCACGACTCGATGTCGTCGACGTGATGCAGGTCGAGCTGGCTGGCGGGCATGAACGCGCGGATGCCGCCGACCATCTCCAGCTCCAGCCCGCCCTTGTTGCTCGACACCGCCCGGGCCTCGACGACCGCGCCGCGCTGAAGCTGCTCCCACGTCGCCCGGCTGATCGCCCCCTCGCGCGACAGGAAGATCAACCCCTGCCCCTCGTCCACCTTCTCGACCACGAAGTCCATCACCGCCCCGATGCGCGGCGGGCGGTCGAACTGCGGCAGCGGCACCAGGCCCTGGAGCTTGCCCGCGTCGCCGGTCAGCTCCACGAACACGTCCTCGCCCCGGATCGCCGCGATGCGGCCCCGCCGCACCTCGTGATGAAACTCCGGCGCCCCCCCGCCCCCGCCACCACGCCCCCCGCCGTCGGCCGCCTGTGCGGCGTCACCCTGGCCGGCGCCGGGTTGCGCCTGCTCGGCCGGCGGCTGCGTCTCGGCCTCGGACGCGGCCATCAGGTCCTCGACGCTCTGACCCTGCAGCGCCTCGTCAATCTCGCGCTGCAACTGGGCGTCCACAGGCTGACCCTGCCGGG
>SKPT01000534.1 GCA_007119405.1 Phycisphaeraceae bacterium | reverse complement strand
CGCTCGGAGACGGGGAAGCTCTGCCTGGTGTACTGGCTGTTCTTGTACTCGGCCGGGACGTCGAGGTTCTGGAACAGGGCGTAGCGGTGCAGCGCCTTGCCGTAGCCCTTGCCGGCGCCCTTGACGCCTTCGGCGCGCAGGGCCTCGAGGAAGCGCTCGCGCGGCAGACCCTTGAAGGCCTCGGCGTTGTAGCGGTAGATGTAGTAGTAGAACCCGCGGCGAGTGATGCGCTCGTCGGCGGGCTGGGGGGCGATGCCATCGATGGCGGCGAGCTTCTCGTCCAGGCGCTTGCAGGCCTCGTTGCGGCGGGCGACCTGCTGCTCGAAGCGCGGCATCTGCGAGAGCAGCAGCGCGCCCTGGAGGTCGGTCAGGCGCAGGTTGGAGGACATCTCGTAGAACTCGTACTGACCCTTGTGCTCGAGCCGGCCGAGGTTGTGGAAGCGGTAGGCGGCGCGCCAGCGTTCGAGGTTGTCGGTCACGAGCAGGCCGCCTTCGCCGGCGGTCAGGGACTTGTACTGCTGGAAGGAGAAGGTGCCGAAGTCGCCGAACGTGCCGACCCCGCGGCCGCGCCACTGCGTGCCGTGGGCGTGGGCGCAGTCTTCGATGAGGGCGAGGTTGTGCTTTTTGGCGATCTCGGGCACGCGGTCCATGTCGGCCGGGTAGCCGCCGAAGTGCACGAGGCAGATGGCGGTGGTGCGCGGTGTAATGACCGCCTCGATGGCGTCGGGGTCGATCTGCCCGGTGGCGGGGTCGACGTCGACGAAGACGGGGTAGGCGCCCAGCGGCAGCACGGCGCTGGCGGTGACGACGAAGGAGATGTCGGGGATGATGACCTCGTCGCCTGCCTTGACGCCGGCGGCGCGGAGGGCGAGCTCGACGGCGGTGGTGCCGGAGTTGACCGCCAGCGCGTGCTCGGCGCCCTGGAATCGGGCGAAGGCGCGTTCGAAGGCGCCGGTTTTGGATTCGGCCTGGGCCTCGACCGTGCCGCCGCGCCACCAGACGCCGGAGCGGAAGACCTCGAGCAGGGCCTGCTCGTCGTTGTCGTCGAATTCGGGCCAGCGGGGCATGGTGATGGCCTCGGCCACGGGGGCGCCGCCGTTGATCGCGAGCTTGGGCATGATCGAATCTCCTGTTTGGGGCTGGTCGGGCCCCACGTTAGGCTGATAGTCTAACCGGAGGGGGGTCGGAGGTTGTCTCATATGACGCGAGTTGTGGGTTTTGTGGCGCCATTGCTGCTGGGCGTGTCGCTGACGGCGGCGGGGGCGGGGGCGATGGCGGGGGTGGGCGATCGGCCGGCGATGGAGCGGCAACGGCTGGCCGATCCGGACATGCAAATCGAATGGCGCGACACCTGGGAGGAGACGTACGAGCACAACCGGGCGCGCTTCGACGAGGCGGCCGAGGCGCTGGGCGGGCATCCGAACACGGTGCGGGCGCGCAGCGCACGCGGCGCGGCGTTCCTGCTCGAGCGGATGATCGAGCGCTTCGAGCCGACGGGCCGGCAGCGCATCGAGGCCTACCAGCAGTTGGCCGAGCACCTGCGCGGCGGCGGGTCGTTCGTGGCGGAGATGCGTTACCTGGCGCGGATCGCCACGCAGTTCCCGGGAAAGGTGGACGCGGCGGCCGAGGCCCTGGGGCAGATGCTCAGCCGGGCCGAGAGCGCCGGGGACCGGGTCGATGCGCGGCGTTACCAGGCGTACGCGGCCGAGCGGCTGCTGGCGCTGGCGCGGCTGGGGCACCTGGCGGACACGGACCGGCGCGTGGCGCGGGCGTGGCGGGCGATGGGCGAGGTGTACCAGCGGCAGGAGCGTTACCACGAGGCGGTGACGGCCTACGCCGCGGCGCGGCAGGCCGGGCTGGCGGAGCTGGACGTGATGCTGGCCGAGGCGGACCTGCTGATGGACGTGGGCCGGCTGGCGGACGCGGCGGAGCGGTACGACGCGCTGTTGCAGGGGTACGCGGCCGAGAGCGACGAGGGGCAGGCGATCGCCCAGCGGCTGGGGCGGGTCGAGGCGCGGCAGGAGCGGTACATGTTCGCCGCGTCGTTTCCGCAGGAGCCGGGCCTGGGCGGGCGCTGGGAGGCGCTGCGGCGCGACGCCGAGGACCCGGCGCGGGCCGAGGAGGTGCAGCGGCTGCTTCAGCGCGATCTGGCGGGGCAGAACCTGGTGGTGTGGCGCGGGCGTGTGCGGCGGTCGATCTGGCGCTCGATCGCCACGCTGGTGTCCGAGCACGCGCCGCTGCGGCAGGCGCTGGCCGAGACGCAGCATGAGCCGGCGCGGCGGGCGATCGCCGAGGCCGACGGTGAGGAGGCGGCGGTGCTGGCGGCGGCGCGGCGGTATCCGTGGGCCGAGCCGGTGCACGCGGCGCTGCTGGAGCTGGGCGAGCGGGCGCTGTGGGAGGGTTGGCTGGGGGTGGCGCGGCGATGCTTCGAGGACGTGCTTGGGCGGTCGGGGCGCAGCGAGCATCATGCGGCGGCGCGGGCGGGCCTGGCGCTGGTGGCGTCGTCGGCCCTTGAGCCGACGGGGCCCGGTGGCGAGCTCTCGCTGGGGGCGCTGCGGGAGGTGGTGACGCCGGTGGATCCGCCGCTCTGGCCGACGGACTTCCTGGCGCGGGTGCCGACGGGGGCGCTGGACCCGTTGGCGCCGCTGGTGCTGCATGGGACGGGGGACGAGGCGGGTCGGCTGGTGCTGGCGGGGCCCGGGGGCGTGGCGGTGTATGAGGCGGGCGAGGCGTCGCCGAGCTGGACGCGGGCGGCGGGCTGGGCGAGCGGGCGGCGGCGGGGGTTGTCGACGCGGCGAGAGGTGACGATCCCGGCGCCGATGCGGCCGGCGATCGCGGATGGTCGTCTGTACACGTCGTGGGGGACGGATCGATCGCGGCGGCTGCCGGGGGCGATCGCGGCGTTCGAGCTGGCGACGGGGCGGATGCTCTGGGCCACGGGCGCGGACGAGGAGCTGGCGGACCTGCAATTCGCCGGCGACCCGGTGGTGGCCGACGGGATGGTCTACAGCCTGGCGGTGCGTCAGGGGCTGATCACGCCGGCGGAAGTGGTGGCGCTGGACGCGGAGACGGGGCGGCTGCGATGGCGTCAGCGGCTGGCGACGCAGGCGCCGGAGCTGTCGGGGCCGGGCTCGGGGCCGCTGTCGGACCGCGAGGTGGACCTGGTGCGCTACGGCAGCGCGATCCGCGCCGCGCAAGGGTATGTCTACGTCAACACGAACATGGGGCTGGTGGCGCGGCTGGACGGGCGCGACGGGGTGGTGGACTGGCTGACGCAATACCCGCGGCTGCACATGGATTCGACGTGGCGGCAGGTGGTGCGACGGCGCGGCGGGGCGCCGGTGCTGGTGGACGACGTGCTGGTGGTCACGCCGCGCGACACGACCGGGGCGATGGCGCTGGACCGCGAGACGGGGCAGGTGGCGTGGGAGGCGGCGCTGCTGCCGAGCGAGTCGATCCTGGGCCGGGTGGGCGCGTCGGCGGTGATGCTGGCGGATCGGCACATGCTGGCGAAGGTGGACGCGGCGCGGGGCGAGGTGATCTGGCAGCGGAGCTACGACGAGCCGATCGCGGCCGAGCCGGTGCTGGCGGGCGAGCAGGTGGTGCTGGCGTCGGGCGGCGAGGTGCATCGGCTCGAGGCGCGGACCGGGCGGCGGATCGAACGGGCCGAGCTGGCGTTTGCGGAGACGTCGTTGCGCGGGCTGGCGGTGCACGGTGGCGAGCTGGTGGCGGTGACGGATGAGCCGGCGGGGGTGGCGGGGGCGGCGGCCGGTGAGAGCCCGGGGTTGGTCGAGCCGACGGCCATGGTGCCGGGGCGGTGGTACGAGGCGCTGGACGATCGGGGGCTCGACGGGCTGCCGGAGCTGGGGCTGAGCCGGGTCCGGTTCCTGGCGCGGGGGCAGGTGGAGCTGCTGGTGCCGGAGGCGCAGGCGGGGATGGGCGACGACCT
>SKPT01000003.1 GCA_007119405.1 Phycisphaeraceae bacterium | reverse complement strand
GCTCCTGCCTCGTTCGTGTTTTTCGTGGCTTCGTGGCAGGTTGAGTGTTTGCGCGAAGCCGCGATCGGCTCATCCGGATCGAGAGGGATCGGGCTTGCCTGACCGTTACAACCGGCCCACGCCGCCGCCGACGTCGGGCAACGTCCGGCGGCGTGGGATTGTGCATCAAGCCCGGTGGCGGCGGTGTCGATAGCAGGGCTGGCGATTGACATGGCCCTGCGGGGCGACAAGCGAGACGATCCCATGGCCCAGGCCCCCACCCCCGCCACCAGCTCCGCCACCAGTTCCGCCACCGGCTCCGCCGCCGGGGCGGATGCGGCGGGCGTCAATCCGCCGGCGTCCAGCGGCGGTGACGCCGCGGCGCAGGGGCGGATCGTGGAGGAGGCGATCCAGGAGATCTCGCACATCGCGACGCTGCCTGAGGTTACGCTCAAGATCATCCGCCTGGTCGAGGATCCGGACTCGACGGCCCAGGACTTGAACCGGGTGATCACGAACGACCCGGCGCTGGGGGCGCGGATTCTGAAGGTGGTGAACTCGGCGTTTTATGGTCTGCCGGGGCAGATCGGCTCGATCAACCGGGCGATCGTGCTGCTGGGGCTGAACGCGGTGAAGAACATCGCGATCGCGGCGAGCCTGGCGAAGCTGTTCCGGGGCGGGCGGATCAGCCCGACGTTCAACGCCCGTGATCTGTGGACGCATTCGGTGGCGTGCGCCACGGCGACGCGGCTGCTGGCGAAGCAGGTGGGGCTGGGCCTGCCGGACGAGGCGTTTCTGGCGGGGCTGATTCACGACATCGGGATCCTGGTCGAGATCCAGGCGCGGCGCCCCAAGTTCACGCAGGCACTGGAGTTACTTGGCGGCGAGCAGCCGATGACGCTGCGTCAGGCCGAGCAGCAGTGCATCGGGGCGGACCATCAGCAGTTTGGCGCCGGGCTCTGCCGGACGTGGAAGTTCCCCTCGAGCTTCGCGTACGTGACGGGTTTTCATCACCAGCCGATGGTCCTGCCGGAGAAGAACCGGACGTTGACGGCGCTGGTGTCGGTAGCGGACATTGTGGTGGCGCAGCAGGAGATCGGCTTCGTGGGGACGGTGGAGACGACGGAGCTGCCGGCGGAGCTGATGGATTGGCTCAAGCTTTCGAGCCAATCGGTCGATGAAGTGACCAAGGCCCTGCCCGAGGCGATGGCCGAGTCGGAGGCGTTGTTCGCCGACGTGGCGGCGTGACGGGTGGGCGAATCGACAACGGGGGCCGGGGGGTGTCGGCCTGATGGGCCGGCCCAAAACCAGGCGTCTCTCTTTTCCCTCCGGGCGGCGATACAGGATGTATCGTCGCTCTTTTTTTATGCGCTCGCGGCGCTGTTGGGCCAGCGCTCGCGCGTGGGGTGAGACGCAACGCCGTGAACCTTCGCGTGGCGGCGCGGAGGCAGGGTGGGTGGAGCGAAGCGACGGCTTGACCGGGAGGCAAGCAAGGCATCCGTCACGTCTCGCACCGGCACAAGGAATGATCCGGACTCACGTCACTTGCACGGCGAGGGGCCGCTGTCGCGCGGTGCGTGGCGCCGGGGGGTCGGGAATCCCCCGATGCGCGTTTGAAATTTCACCTTGTCGCGGCGGGTTGGGCGATAGAGACAATGGTTAAGCCCGGCTTGTGCCCGAGGTTAGTCGAAGGCCGCGTGGCCGGCCGGGTTGTGGGGACGCCGATCGTGCGGAGTGTGCGGGAAAAAAGAGCATCTTCCGCGGCGGGCGGATTGCAAGGGCGCGGGGCGCTGGCTATGGTTCTGCCGCCGTGCTGCATGGGTGCAAGCGTCGCAGCGCGCGAGCGTAAGGGAGCCGACCATGCCTGCACGGGCGTCAAGCGAAGGGGGACGGTTTTTCGGAGTGAGTGAATCCATGCTTCGCCAAGGCGATCGCCGCGCCGCCGCGAGGTTGGGTGATGTCGTTGGGGCCTGGTCACGGGCCCATTGACCGTTCGAGGGTTTCTCTATTCCTACGAAGGAGGCGTCGTGATGCGTAATCTATTGACGAGTGTACTGGCGGTGGCGGTGCTGGCCACGGCCGGGCCGGTGTTCGCGCAGCCGCCGGGCGTGTTCGGGCCGGAGCAGGGCGAGTGGGAGACGGCGTTCGCGGTGGCGGCGCGCAACGACCGCGACTTTGACCGCGGGCGCGTGGATGTCGACTTCCAGCTCGGCTACTACGTGACCCGCAACCTGCTGCTGGGCCTGCGCCAGGAATACGGCTGGGACGGCGGCACCAACGTGGTGGACACCTGGGTGGCGAGCACCCGGGCCGTGGCCGACTGGCATTTCGACCTTGCCGAATGGCGGCCGTTCGTCGGCGTGAACTTCGGGTACCGCTACGGCGACATGGTGCGCGACACCTGGACGCTCGGGCCGCAGGCGGGCTTGAAGTGGTACCTCAAGCAGCACGCGTTCGTGTTCGGCCGGGTCGAGTACGAGACCTTCTTCCGTCGCGGCCGCGACATCGATGAAGGGTTTCGTAACGGCAATTTCATCTACACCATCGGGATCGGACTCAACTTCTGAACCTTGCCACCCACCCGACCGCGCGGCGCGTTGTGAAGAAGCCGGCCTGAACAAGGCCGGTTTTTTTCTGGGCTCATCGGGCGATACCGGGGCCGCCGTGACAATGCCACCCCGAAGGGGTGCTGGCTTGTAGGAGCGCAGCGGAACCCGTGGATGCTGTGCCCATGAGACGTCCCGCCCCGCAGGGGCAGAGGCAGCATGCCAGGCTGCATCGCCTCCGCCCCTGCCGGGGCGGCGTTCGTTCACGCTGCTGACCCCCACGGGTTGCGCTGCGCTCCACCCGTGGCTACAACCCTTCGCCCCTTCAGGGCGATCCCGGAAATTCCGGATCCTTTGCCTGGATCGGTGTCAGGCGGGGGTCTGGGCGGGGGCGAGCGGCTGGCCGCGCAGGGTCAACTGCTCGGCGAAGTGGCAGCGGACGAAGCGGCCGGGCTCGATCTCGCGCAGCTCCGGCGCTTCCTGCTTGCAGCGATCCTCGGCGTGGGGGCAGCGCGGATGGAAGACGCAGCCCGGAGGCGGGTTGGAGGGGTCGGCGACCTCGCCGGCCAGCGGCTGGCGCTCCTTGCGACGACGCGGATCGGGCACGGGCACGGCGTCGAGCAGCGCGGCGGTGTAGGGATGCCGCGGCGAGTCGAACAGCGCGTCGACCTCGGCGACCTCGACAAGCTTGCCCACGTACATCACGGCGATGCGGTCGCAGATGTGGCGCACGACGCCCAGGTCGTGGGCGATGAAGATGTAGGTCAGCCCGAGCTGCTGCTGAAGCTGCATGAGCAGGTTGAGCACCTGGGCCTGGACGGAGACGTCCAGGGCGGAGACGGGCTCGTCGGCGACGATAAGCCTGGGGTTCAGCGCCAGCGCGCGGGCGATGCCGATGCGCTGGCGCTGGCCGCCGGAGAACGCGTGGGGATAGCGGGTGAAGTGCTGGGGGCGCAGGCCGACCTGGGCCATGAGCGCGCGCACCTGCTGCTCCCGTTGACGGCGGTCCTTCATGCCGTGGACGAGCAGCGGCTCGCCGACGATGTCGAAGACGGTCATGCGGGGGTTGAGCGAGGCGTAGGGGTCCTGGAAGATCATCTGCACGTGCTTGCGCAGCTCCTTGAGGTCCCTGGCCTCGACGGTGGCGAGGTCGACGGTCTTGCCGTTGACGTGGAACTCGATCGTGCCTTCGGTCGGTGTCAGAGCGCGGAGGATGCTGCGGCCGACGGTGGTCTTGCCCGAGCCCGACTCGCCGACGAGGCCAAGGCATTCGCCTTCGTAGAGGTCGAAGTCGACGCCGTCGATGGCCTTGACGTGGCCGACGGTGCGGGCGAAGACGCCGCGCTTGATGGGGAACCATTTTTTGAGCCCGCGGACGCGCAGCAGGGGCTCGGCGCGCCCAGCGGGGGCGGCGGGGGTGGGGGCGG
>SKPT01000614.1 GCA_007119405.1 Phycisphaeraceae bacterium | reverse complement strand
GCCCCGCCGGGGCAGGCTGATCCCTGGCCACGCTTCCCACGGGTTCCGCTGCGCTGCACCCGTGGCTACAGCCCGTCGCCCCTTCGGGGCGGCTCATCACGCCGGCCCGCAGAAGCTCGGGCGTTGAGTGACACCCAACGCCGAAGCTCGCACGTCGCCCGCCACCATTTTGAGGTGCACCCCGGGCGGATCATTTCTGTTGCTGCGCGGCTCGTGCTTCCGATAACCAGTCAAGGACGCCGCGGTGGCGCGGCGTCGTGGCCTGGGGATCCTCACAACCAAGGAAAGGACGCTCAGCGATGGGCAAGGCAACCAAGCGCAGCAGCGCCAAGAGCAACGGCAAGAGTACGACCCGCACAACCACCCGTTCGCGCAAGCCCAAGGCGGCCGCGGCCGCGACCAACGGCAACGGGCACGCCGCGGCGGTCTCGCACGATCAGATCGCCCAGCGGGCCTACGAGATCTGGCTGGCCAAGGGCCAGCCGGCCGGCCTGGATGAGCAGAACTGGCGCGAGGCGGAGATGGAGCTGGTCGACGCACGGGCGTGAGCCCCGGCCTGCCGCCAATGTCAGAACGCGTGTGAGAAGGGTGCCGCGCAGCATCCCCGCAGGGTGTCGTGTGTTTCGGGCCTCCAGGGCGGATCGCACACATCAGCCTTCGGCGTGCTGTGCGGCACCTTCAATCGGATTTCACACCCAACTCAGTCCGTCTCCGCCCCCGGTTCGGCGGTGCCCGGCCCGTTGGTCATCGCCTGCTCGTGCAGGTGGACGTTGCCCTCGTCGTCGGTCTCGGCCAGGCCCAGCTCGGCCAGGGCGATCAGCGCGGCCTGCTGCTCGGCCTGCTTCTTGGAGTTCGCCCACGCCGAGCCGTGCCGCCGGCCGACCAGCTCCACGCAGACCTCGAAGGCCTTGGCGTGGTCCGGGCCCTTCTCGTCCAGCAGCATGTAGACCGGGTTGCTCGGCAGATGCTTCTGCGCGTACTGTTGCAGCGCGCTCTTGAAGTTCTGCTGGTGGGTCGATTCGGCCGCCTCATCGATGTAGGCGGTGACGTGCTCGAGGATGAAGCGGCGGGCCGGCTCCAGCCCGCCGTCAAGGTACATCGCGCCGATGACCGACTCGAACACCGCCGCGGCGATGGACGAGGGCAGCTCGGGTCGGCCGGCCATCCCCTTGCCCAGCGTCAGGCGCTCGACGAGCTGAAGGTCGTGGCTGATCAGCGCGCAGACGCGGCGGGAGACGACGGCGCTCTTGATCTTGGTCAGCTCGCCCTCGAGCAGGTCGGGAAACTCGTTGTAGAGGTATTCGCAGACGACGAACCCGAGCACCGCGTCGCCGAGGAACTCCAGGCGTTCGTTGGATTGCAGGCGATGGCCGGCGCTGGAGGCGTGGGTCAGGGCGGCCTCGAGCAGGTCGGGATCGTGGAACTGATAGCCCAGGACGTCGGCGGCGTAATCCTGCATGGGCGCGAGCATCCCTGCGCCGGGCATGACGAGGCGGGCGGCTCCCGCAGACCGGGGCGGGAATCGGCCGATGAAGTCGCGCCCCGCAGGCGCGGGCGCCGGGGCCGCCGGGGGGCGGGGGTCGGTGTCCTGGCGGGGCTGCGGGCCCGGGCCGCATCGCCGGCAGAACAGCGACGAACTGAGTATTGCCCGCGGCCGTAGGCTTGTCAATGCGGGCGGCGGGACTTAGAACACGCGTATCACACCGCCGCGGCGCCGGCGGACCAGCCCCCGTGGCCCCGGCGCACCGGCCGGCGCTGCCCTTTTTCGAGGATCGTTATGAGTCACATGCGCTTCGCCCCGCTGCTGGTCGCTGCGATCGCTGTCTTGGCACCCCTGGCGGCCGCCACCCCCGCCGCCGCCGATGAGACCAACCCGGCGATCGTCACGCTGGACGAGGTTCGGCCGGGGATGACCGGCTACGGCTTGACGGTGTTCCGCGGCGTCGAGCCCGAGCCGTTCGCCGTCGAGGTCGTGTCCGTGATCCACATGGCCGGGCCGCAGCGATCGATCATCTGGATCGAGAGCGATGACGAGCGGCTGAAGCACACGGGGGCGGTGCAGGGCATGAGCGGCTCGCCGATCTACCTCTGGACCGACGACGAGGCCGAGCGCTTCGCCCCCGGCGAGGGCGGCCGCCTGGCCGGGGCGTTCGCCTTCGGCTACGCGATGAACAAGGACCCGATCATCGGCGTCCAGCCGGCCGAGTACATGCTCGGCATCCGCGAGCGTCTTGATGAGCCCCGGCCGCGCGTCGCCGCGAGGCGCGGGGCGACGCTTCAGGGCCAGCGCACGATCCGCACACTCGATCGCCTGGCGAGCCAGCGCAACGCCTCGGAACTGAGCCGGCTGAACCTGGACCTGGCGCGGCGGCTGCTTCTCGATGACGAACCGCGCGGCCCGGCCGAGCATTGGGACGCCGACCGGCGCGGTGACGAGGGCGTGCAGCCGCTGCTGCTGCCGTTGGCGGTCGGCTCGTCGCAGACGGCGAGCGTGGCGAGGCCGCTGCTCGAGCCGCTGGGCCTGGCGCCCATCGCCGCCGGCCCGACGGGGCCGGGGGCGGTGCGGAGCAACACCGGGATCAGCCCGATCGCCGGGCCGCCGCCGCACGGCGTGAACGTCGAGGACGTGAGCATCGTGCCCGGCGGCGTGCTGTCCGTGCCGCTGGTCTGGGGCGACCTGGACCTGTCGCTGGGCGGGACCGTGACGGAGGTGCTCGAGGACGGGACGGTGCTGGCGCTGGGCCACCCGATGTTCGGCGAGGGCCCCACGGCCCTGCCCATGGCCACGGGGCACGTGCACTTCATCGTGCCGCGGCTGAACATTTCATTCAAGGTCAGCGGCTCGCTGGCGGTGGCCGGGGCCCTGCTGACCGACGAGACGCCCGGCGTGGCGGGTCGGCTGGGCGAGCAGGGCCTGGACAGCTTCGCCTCCGCCCCGCTTCAGGTCGACGTGGCCATGCCCGGGCACGAGCGGCAGTCCTACAGCTACCACGTCGCCGACCACCCCTGGCTGACGCCCACCCTCGCGGTCATCGCCGCGCTGGAGAGCGTCCTGGCCAGCCAGCAGTTGCCCGACGAGCACACGATGCGCATCACCGGCCGGCTCGAGTTCTCCGACGGCCACCACCTGGATCTCAACTCCCTGAGTGTCGGCGAGGGGATCTTCGGCCTGCTGATGGAGCTGCTGCCGGCGCTGACGATGCCGACGCAGAACCGGTGGGAGCACCTGCGGTTCGTGGACGGGACGTTGAGCGCGGAGATCGAGCCGGAGCTGCGTATCGGCCAGATCGTCGACGCCCGGCTGGACCACGGGCGCGTCGAGCCCGGCGCCAGCGTCGGGCTGACGGTGTGGGTCGAGCCGTACGGCCGGCCCGTCGAGAAGCGGCGCATCAGCTTCGAGATCCCGCGGCACACGCCCGAGGGCGAGTATCGCCTGATCGTCTCCGGGGCGGCGCGGTACATCAACGCCGTGGAGCGGGCCCGGCCCCACCGCGGGCGCGTGCGCAGCATCGACGACCTGGTGCAGGTGATCCAGGAGGTGCTCGACGTCGAGCGCGACGCGCTGTACGTGACGATGGAGCTGCCCGAGCAGGGCGTGGCGGTCGGCCGGCAGGAGCTGGCGCACCTGCCCTCGAGCCGGCGGGCGATGATCGCCCGGCCGACGCACACGCTGGCCACGCCGTATCGCGAGCTGCTGGAGCAGAAGGTGCCCATGGACGTGGCGATCCAGGGGGATCGGACGTTCACCGTGCGGGTGGAGAAGGAGTAATGAGTGAGGGCGCGTGTGGCGGCTGATCGCACACACCGGGCTGAGGCCTCTGCAAAAGCCGCACGCCGCTGACTCCCGCGACGAACCGCGAAGGAGCGAAGAAACGCGAAGGAGCGATGGTATCGGCGATGGAGCCCGCAAAAATCCTCTTCGCGCCCTTCGCCTGCTTCGCTCCTTCGCGGTT
>SKPT01000149.1 GCA_007119405.1 Phycisphaeraceae bacterium | reverse complement strand
CAGCGCATCGGCCGGGCACCGCGGGCCTGGTGGGTGGACGATCCGGACCGCGCGATGATCCGCCTGGTCACGGAGATCGAGCGGGCCGTCGAGCCGAGCCCCGCGTCGGACCTGTTGCTGTCCGGCTGCTTTTCGCAGTTCGTCGCCCACCTCGTTCGTGGCGAGATGACCGACGACACGATCGTCGTGCGCACCGGCGGCGTCGATGAACCCGTCTTCGTCACGCGAGCACATCAGTACATGCGCGATCACCTCGGCCAGGCGATCCGCCTGGCGGACCTGGCCGCGCGCACCGGCTTCTCCGAGTCGGGCTTCTCCCATGCCTATCGGCGGGCGACGGGACGATCGCCCATGGCGGTGTTGCGATCCATGCGGGTGGAAGCGGCCCGCATGCTGCTGCACCGCAGTCGATTGTCATTGCAGGGGATTGCCGAGCAGACCGGCTTCGCCGACGCGTTTCACCTCTCGCGCACGTTCAAGCAGGTGACGGACGTGTCGCCGAGCGACTACCGTCGATCGGCCGGCGAATGACACAGGGCCATGGCCGTGCAGCATTCTTCATGGCGCCGGCAGCGGCATACATGGCGAGCCGGGGCGGCGTGTGCGATGATGCTTCGGACGATTGGAGATGCTGCCGATGCCCGATTCCGATTCTGCAACTCCAGGAACCACATCACCATGACACGCTACATCGCCGCCTACGACACCGAACATCCCAAATGCCCCGCCGCGTGTGAAAAGATCGTCCGTGTGCATCGCGAGTTCGAGATGCCCGCGACCTTCTATCTGGTCGGCCAGCACTTGCGCGACCACGCCGATCATTACCGCGGTCTGCTGGATAATCCGCTGTTCGAGATCGCCTCGCATACGTGGTCGCACAAGATGCTCAAGCCGCACCCGATCTGTGGTTCCCCGGTCGCGGGCGACGATCTGGCCGACGAGGTGATCAAGGGCAAGCAGATGGTTGAGGAGGTGTTCGATCGTGAATGCCTCGGCCTTCGCCCCGGATGCAGCTTTGATGACGGCCTGTGCAACGCGCCGCAGGTCCTCAAGCTCGTCGAGCAAGCCGGCTACAAATACGTCAGCTCGCTGGCGTGGGGCCCGGGCTTCACGCTGCCGGCCCCGCTGAATCAGCCGCGCACCTACCAGGCCGACGGCTACCCCGACTTGTGGGAACTGCCTTGCCACGGTTGGCACGACAACGTCCTGACCACCGATATTGCGACCGCGGGCAACCACCATTTCAGCATCGCCTGGCCGATCACCCAACCCGAGATCGTCCCCCCCGGGCCGGTCGAGACCCCCGAGCAGGAGGCGGCGATTTTCAACCGCATGATCGACCTCGCCGTCGAGCAGCAGTTGCCCTTCGTGTCCCTGATCTGGCATCCATGGTCGCTGGACCGGTTCGACCCGCAGATGCGGATGGTGCGCGCGGTGTTCGAGCACGTGCGTGAGCTGGGGTTGCCCAGCGGAACTTACGCCGATCTGTATCACGCCTGCGTGGCGGGCGGCGCCGAGGCCGGCGCGTCGAAGGGTTGACCATGCCGATCAAACAATCGTCTGCTGCGGGATCAGCGAGCCGACGCTGTATCGGTATCGCGAGAAGTCCCTGGAAGGCGGCCAGGCCGCGCGGGCGGACGGTCAACATGGCGAGGCGGACCCGCGCGATCAGCGGATCGAGAAGCTGGAGTAGGACCTGGCCAAGCGAGACCAGGTAATAGGCGAACCGACGACCGCCAACCGCATCTTCAATAAAAAGTCGGAAGGCTTGCTCCAGACGACGACGCGCGACGCTCCCGCGCTTCGCCTCGCGCTGGCGGTGGCGGATGCGGGGTTGGCTCAGGCGCGGTGGGGGGATTGGCGTTGCAGGCCGGACACGGCGCGGCGATAGATCATGTGGTAGGCCAGCCCGACCAGGGCGCTGCCCCCGATGATGTTGCCGGCGATGACGGCAACAAGGTTGCGCGATGCACCCCAGCCACTGAAGCCGATGCCGGCCTGTGCAACGACCTCCGGCTCGGTCAGGTGGATCATCGCGGCCAGGGGCAGGTAGAAGAGGTTGCCCACGCTGTGCTCGAAGCCGGCCAGGGGCACGCAGGCGATGGGCAGCAGGGGGGCGAGCATTTTGTCGGTGACGCTGCGCCCGGCCATCGCCACCCACACGGCGATGCAGATCAGCAGGTTCCCCAGCACCCCGTGGACAAAGGCGACGCTGAGCGATTCGTGGCTCTTGGCGGCGCCGATGTGCAGGGCGTTGGCGGCGACCGCGTGGTCGTACATGGCGGGCAGGTCGGAGTAGGCCAGCAGCACGACGAGGCCGACCGCGCCCACAACGTTGGCCAGCAGAACCAGCGTCCAGCTCCGCAGCAAGGTCAGGCCCGAGATCTTCCCCGCGGCCCAGGTCATGATCATCAGGACATTGGTCGTGAAGACCGCGGCGCCGCCGGTCAGGGCCAGCACGTAGCCCATGGCGAATCCGACGCTCCCGAGCAGGCGGGCGGCGCCGGGGTTCAGGTCCGGGTCGGCGGTGATGATCACGTGCAGCATCGCGCCCAGTCCGATGAACCCCCCACCGATGACCCCCAGCATGAACTTGGGCATGAGCGGCAGGTGGGCGCGCGCCACGCCCTGCGTCTCGACGCGCTCGGCGATCTCTTCCGGTGAGTAGGCATCGAGGCCAAACAGTCGACGGCTGGCCATCGTGCAGCCTCCAAGTCCAGGTCGATCCTCGCGGGGCCTGCATAGACAGGCCAACCCCACGCCGCTGGCAGGCACGAGAATCCCCCCTGTGGCGCACCGAGCATAACCCGGCGTCGCCCCTTGCTCCACTGCGGCGAAGGTAAGCACATCAATCCCCGCCGCCTGGAGCACCTGTTGGGCAAAGCTGCCTTCTGAACGCAACCATAGCCACCGACCGGACAAGAAAGAAATGGGCGCGGCAGGGACCGACCTTGCGGCCGGGCCCCGCACAGATCCCGGCGTGCGGCATGACCGCACCGCGCTCCTGCCTCCGGTGCTTGGCGAGAAAGCGAGCGTTTGGATGCCGGGGCAGCACCCGGGCGTTGGGAATCCAGCGGTCGCCCGATGGCGACGCGACGAAGGCGATCAGGTCGTCCTCGTCCTCGGTGTGAATGAAGCCGACGGCGATAATGTCATCCTGATCCTCCCGCCGGGGGCCGCAAAGCCTATCGCCTGACCAGGCCGATGATCAGGATGACCACGCCGACAATCAGAAGCAGGACGGTCAGGCCCCCGCCGCAGAAGCCGGCGATGCCGGCGGCGGCCATGCCCATCATGACATCGGTCGGCAGGCGGCCGAGCACCGCCTCGTAGCGCCCCTGCTCGCCGTTGGTCACCACCAGCGCGTATCGGCCCGGCTCGTCGAGGTGAAAACCGAGCAGGTCCTCATCCGTCATCTCCTCCTGCCAACCATGACCGAACTGCCACGGCTGCAAGGCCAGGGACTCGCCGTCGGCGTCGCGCAGCTCGAAGCTCAGCGCTGCGGCCACGTTGTCCACGCCCGGCACGTTGACAAAGTAGTTGCCCGGCTCATCGGCCTGAAACTCGATCGTCCCGGGAACGGACGCCTGCGTGATCTGGAACTGGTCGAAGTCCACGCCAGCCAGGCCCCAGGCGACGACGCCGACGCTGATGCCGCCCAGCACCAGCGCGAGCACGATCAGAACGAGGCCGGTGATGATCAGGCCCCGGCCGGGGCGTCGCTGTGCTTCCATGAACGGGCTCCTTATCAAGATCGGGCGCACACTCGCAACAGTCAGAAGTCGCGTCGATGAAACAACCACGCCGCCAGCGCCAGGATCACGGCTTCAAAGCCCACGGACGAGCCGATGACCCACCACGCCGAACGCTCGCGGATCGCCTCGTCCAGCGCGGCCTGCTGATGCTCCCATTGATTCATCTGGTCATCGTCGTGCTGCTCGAATGTCGTCGTCTCGTACAGCGCCT
>SKPT01000604.1 GCA_007119405.1 Phycisphaeraceae bacterium | reverse complement strand
TGGCGCCGCTGCGCATGAGCGGGCAGTTGCAGAGCGCGATCCACATCGGCAACGACCTGCGGCTGCTCTCGGCGCGGACGCGGTACCCGTGGGCGCGGGCGGGCGATCGCACGCCGCTGCCAACGAACGTGCGTCGGGCGTTGTGCCGCGAGTTCGGGATTGCGGCGTGGACGGGTTGCGGGACGATCACGGGCAGCGTCGGCGCGGTGCGGGCGACGTCGCGGGCGCTGCGGCGGGCGCTGCGTCCCTACCGGGTGGTGCTGCTGAACGACCGTCGGCTGGCGCTGGTGCAGCGTGTCAGCGGCTCGTTGGGCAAGTGGGGCGTTGGCGTGGGACTGAAGGAGCGGCTGGCGACGGTTGAGCCGCTGTACCGCCTGCTCAAGGGTGAGCCGACGGCCGAGGCGCTGGCGGCGACGTTGTGGCGTGTGCGCGGCCCGTTGCCCGAGCCGGTGACCAATCCGCTCGATGCGCGGGCGGGGATCATGTGGAACTCGCCGGTGTTGCCGTTGACCGCGGCGGATGCCCAGGCGGTGCTGGCGTTGATCGAGCCGATCCACGAGGCGCATGGTTTCGAGGCGATGGTCACGTTTACGATGATTTCGGAGCGGGCGATGATCGCGGTGACGAATCTTTACTTTGACACGGGCGAAGCGGACGAGGCGCGGCGGGCGGTGGCGTGCCGGGAGGAGGTCGGGCGTGCGTTGATGGCGGCCGGCTACCTGCCCTATCGCGTGGGCCCGGGCGGGGTCGCGAAGCTGCGCGAGGGTTCGGAGGTGTTCTGGGACGTGGTGGGGCAGCTCAAGGCGGTGCTGGATCCGCGGGGCGTGATCAGCCCGGGGCGTTACGAGCCGGGGCGGTCCTCGCCATCGCGGTCCGGGGGGTGAGTCGGGTGCGACGGCTCCCGATGGTGCACAAGGGTCATCGCCGTGTCGGCCGCGCCAGCCGACGGCGCATCGGATGTGGCAGTGACGCCCCCGGTAAGAATAAACTTCATGGCGTCCTCGAAACGCATGTCCACCGGCTCCAGGCGATCGCGTGGCACCATCAACGTGTAACCGCCGAGCTGGTAGCTCATGGGAAAGTAGACCGCCACCTGGCCATCATCCGCAATGTTGGCAGGCAGGTCGTCGAAACTCTCCCGCGTGACAACGCCGATGATCTTGTTGCCGTCCACCGACATCGCCACCACCTGGTTCATCCCGTGCTCGCGGGATTTGGAGAAGTAGGAGAACAGGTCGCGCATGGCGGCGTAAACGGTCTTGACCATCGGGATGCGTTCAAGCTGGCGCTCGCCCAGGTACAGGATCTGCCTGAACAACAGAACCTTCACCAGCAGCCCGACCGTGAACACCAGCCCCAGCCCCAGGACGATACCCATGCCGGGGACGTACAGACGTTCGGGCAGCACCGCCTGCAACGTCCCGCCGACGATGCCTTCGAGCAGGCCGAACAGCCAGATGATCACATAAAGCGTCACCGCCAACGGCAGGATCGCCACCAAACCTCCGAGAAGCGTCCTGCCAAACCACCGGGCGGTCTTGAGAAACATGTCGTCTGCTCCGGGGTGCCATGGCCGATGTCAACACGATGTCCACACAGGCGCGGTCACGCTCGATCGCTCAGTCTTCAAAGGCGTCGCCGATGTCGTCGACCACGTCCGCACCTGCTTCGCCGACGCTTTCCGCAGCGTCCTTGGTGCTGTCACCGGCATCTCTGAGATGATCCCTGGCCTCCTCGCCACAACCGGTCAGACCTACGCCCGCAAGCGCCATTGCCAGCGCGAGTACCCATGTCGAACCTTGCTTTCCAGACATATCATTTCTCCTTTGGGACGTCCCGCGTCCAGCAACACGATTTCCGTACGAAATGGCGCCGAGGCAGGTATGCCTCGGCGCCAAGCTGAGCATCAGATGGCTGACGCTGTCCCAGTGCCACACCGTTGGCAGCAGTTCATTACCGATCCGACCTCGGCTCGGTAGACGGCTGGACTTCTTCCTTCGTCTGCTGCTCGTCCGCCTCACTCGGGGGGGCGTACCCGAACACCTGCCAGTATGGCTCCTGGCCAAACACCTCGTGGACGCGCTGCGCCCAAGGCCCGTCGGTCATTTCGGGCCGTTCACGATTGCTGAAGGCGAGTTCACCGATCGTGTCCTGCGTTGCATCGAGCACAAAGTGCTCTGCTTCGAGATCACGCTCGAGGGCGTGATAGGGCACGGCAACGTAGTTCCTGCCCATTCCAAGGATTCCGCCATAGTTCAGGATGGCGTAAGCGACATGCCCGTGACGGGTGTCGATCATGAAATCATTGAGCTCGGCCAATTCTTCATTCTGGGCATCGTGGACCTTGCGTCCGATCAACCCACTCATCGCCTCGACCTGGAGTTCGCGAGACGCATCCGCGTGCACATCGCCATCAGGTGCGGCATTCGCATCCGCCCTTGCGCGGCCCTGCTGAGGCTGTTCCGCTCGTGCACCTTGGTGTGCCTCGTGGTCATCCTTGGCGTTGCCTTCCCAGTACGGGTCGATGCCAAACGCCTCATGCTGGCGAGTCGCCCACTGGCGATCACTGAGCTGCTCCCACTGATCGTCGAAGCCGTGCGCCTGGGCAAGCTTTTCGCGGGTGATCGTCAACTTCAGCGCTTCCTCACCCGATGCGAGGTCAAAAGCGGCCCAGGGCACCGCAAACTCGCTGGCCTCACGCTCGGCCTGTTCGGCGTCCCGACCCTGGCGTGCCTGCCGGGCCTCGCCTCTACGCTCCGGGCGATTAAGGGCCAGAGGCTCCTCAAGCGTCAGGATCCCGTACGCGATCTGACCGCGCTGGGTGTCGATCGCCAGCTCCGAGATGGTTCCCAGGGCTTCACCCTGCTGATCCAGGACCTTGTATTCCACAATGTCACTGGCTTTGAGCAATCGCCCCTGGGCGTCGTTCGCGGGTTGCTCGGTCGCCGACGCGGCCCGCTCCGCCCGGTCCATCTGCGACGCCGCTCGCTCCCGCGGCTGCGAGCGATCGGTCTCCTGCTCCTGCCCATACTCCGCCCCGGCGACCCCGCCGGTGCCAAGCATGACCACCGCTGCAACTGACATCACCGACCGTTTCCTCTGTCTCATCATCGATACTCCTGTCACTCTGCCAGCCGGACCACGATGGGACGAGCAGCTTACGCGGCTGCATCGCCGTTCCATCCGCGTTTACCGGCTTGATTCGCTAACCACAAGAATTGCGTCCTGCGCCTTGTTGGCCCCGGAGTCGCCCCGCCCTTGGTCGGCCTGCCTGAGGCCGGCGCCGTGGACGACGCCGTGCCAACCCCATATCAACTGCCCCTTGCGCTGGCCTATCCACCAGACGAAGAACGCCAGCCGCGCCACCTCCTGGGTTGGCACCGCGCTCTCCCACGCCCCGCCGGCTTCCCGGTGCATCGGCGTGGCGGTCGTCGACCAGTTGTTGAACGGGGCCAGGAGGTACACGGCCTGAGCGGCCGCCAACTCGAGGCGCACGGTCAACATCAGTTCGGCGCTCGGCTGCCGTTGATCTCCATTGGGCTTCCATGTCATCCTGCCTCCTTGATCCCTCACCCCTGCTGGAACTCAAAACGCACTGTTCCTACACCGCCGCGTCACCGGGTACGAACACCCGGCGCCGCTGGCCGGCTCAACGTTGTGACCATCCGTCGTCAATGACGGACGATGGCGTCGACCGCACTGTGTCCCCAACCCCGCACCCGATCCACCGTCCTATCCCTGTCCGCTGTCATTCGCCCCCGATCCACGCACACACTGGCGGTGGACTTGCCTTTCCTGTGGCTTGCTGAGAATCCGAACCAGCCCTGGTAAAAGCCCAGTCCCGTTACCGCGACCAATATCAGAGCGAATCCAATCAGCACCGAACGCATGGGTGATCTCCTTTCGTGACCCAGACAACATCGAGGGGCTCATGAATGCCGGCCTCATTGCACCTTGCATCGACCGG
>SKPT01000106.1 GCA_007119405.1 Phycisphaeraceae bacterium | reverse complement strand
GTGGTCCCGGGGCCCGCAGCGCAGGATCAACAGAGTGTTCACAATCCGACTCGTCACGTCGATCCGCGACCATCGCCGCCGGGCGTCGACGTGACGAGGCGGATCACTGGCCCGTGCAAATCACCCGCCGCCGTCCCGGGACCACCGGTCCCGGCTTTATACCCGACAGCATCACACCGTTTATGCTAAAAACTGCCTCGTGAGCACTGAGACCCCCTCGAACACCCACACCGGCGTGGACCTGGCCGTCGATCTGGCCGGCCTGCGCCTGGCCAACCCGCTGATGACCGCCTCGGGCACGTGCGGCTATGCCGACGAGTACGCCGACTTCGTCGACCTCTCACGCTTCGGCGCCTTCGTCACCAAGTCCATCACGCCCGAGCCACGCAAGGGCAACGCCCCGCACCGCATCGTCGAGACCCGCGCCGGCATGCTCAACGCCATCGGCCTGGCCAACGTCGGGCACCAAGCCTTTGTGCGCGACAAGCTGCCGCGCCTCGCCGCCATGCGCGACACCGGCCCGCGCGTCATCGTAAACGTCGCCGGCCACAGCGTCGAGGAATACGTCCGCGTCGCCGGCGACCTCGCCCCGCGCGACGTCGTCGACGCCATCGAGCTCAACGTCTCCTGCCCCAACGTCAAGGACGGGCTGACCTTCGGCACGGATGCGAAACTGCTGCGCGAGCTCGTCACCGAGGTCGCCGCCGCGACGCGTGGCCACGCCAGGCTCATCGTCAAGCTCTCGCCCAACGTCGGCGACATCACCGTCACGGCCCGCGCCGCCATCGAGGGCGGGGCCGACATCTTGAGCCTCATCAACACCTACACCGCCATGGCGATTGACGTGAACACCCGCCGCCCGCGCCTGGCCAACGGCACGGGCGGGCTGTCGGGCCCGGCGATCCGCCCGCTGGCGGTGCATCTGACCAGCCGGGTGTATCGCGAGGTCGCCCGCGATGCGGGCGTGCCGATCATCGGCATGGGCGGCATCCAGCACTGGCACGACGCCGCCGAGTTCCTGCTCGCCGGCGCGACGGGCCTGGCGGTGGGCACCGCCCTGTTCGTCGACCCCGCCACGCCGCTGCGCATCATCGACGGCCTCGAAACGTGGCTCAAGCAGCAGGGGGTCACCGCCCTGCGCGACATCGTCGGCAAGCTCGATCTGCCCGGCGAGGCGCCGGCGGAGCCGTACCCTTGAAAGACATCGCCACGAATGAACACGAATGAACACAAAGTTTCAGATGTGGAGGCGGTGGCGCATTCGTCGATCGGCGCGGCGATGGAAGTCAGTCGCGTGCTTGGCGTGGGGTTTCTGGAGAAGGTGTACCAGCAGGCGCTGGCACGCGAACTGATACGGAGGGGACACGAGGTCGTCATCGAAGCGCCGTTGAAAGTGCAGTACAAAGGTGAGGTGGTCGGCCATTATTTCGCCGATCTGCTGGTGGACAACTGCCTGGTCATCGAGCTCAAGTGCGCCGAAGCGTTGGGCAAAGAGCACCTGGCCCAATGCATCAACTACCTGCGAGCCACCGGCCTCCACCTCGCCCTCATCTTCAACTTTCAGAAACCCAAGCTCGAATTCAAGCGCGTTATCTACGGCTAACGGGCCCCCCATTCGTGTTTATTCGTGTTCATTCGTGGCTATTCTCCATGCTCACCCCACGCCAGCGACGCATCTTTGACGACCTGCTCGATCGGATCATGCACGAGCTGCCCGATCAACTCCATGAGCTCATGGAGGAGGTGCCGCTGATCGTCGAGGATGAGCCCTCCGACCAACTGATCGAAGAGATGGAGATGGACCCCGGCGAGGATCTGTGCGGCCTGCACTGGGGCGTGCCGTTGACCGAGCGCAGCGTCCAGCAATCAGGCGAGCTGCCCGACCGCATGATGCTCTTCCGCGGGCCCATCATCCGCCTCGCCGGCTGGCGCGGCCGGCGCGACGACCAGGCCACCGCCGAGCTCGCCGAGCAGATCCGCATCACCCTGCTGCACGAGATCGGGCACCACTTCGGCCTCGACGAGGACGACCTCGCCCGCCTCGGCTACGAATAACCCGCTCGCGGCTTCGCGGAGCGCGGGCCCGCCACCCGTTCAGCCACGGATGAACACAAACGAGCACGACTGGGGGGACCGCGGCCTCACGGCCCCATCGGCACGTTCCAGTTCAGGTGCAGGTTCAACGCGTCGCCCCATATTGCCACCGCCAGCCCTGCGGGGATCAGCAGCAGCGCCACGATGCCACAGATCAGCCCGGCCGTCGCCATCCCGTAGCCGACCTGCCCGCCGGCGGCGATCTGTGCCCGGGCGATCGCGCCGAAGATGATCGCCAGGATCGCCGCGATCGGCGAGAGGGGCAGGAGCATGCAGCACAGGCAACTGACCGGCGACGTGACCAGCGCAACGATCCCCAGCACCAGCGACGCCACCGCCAGCCCGTTGGTCGGCCCCTGCGGCGGCGTTGGTCGGCCCCGCCCGTGCGGGTCAAGCTGCACGCCGCCATCGGTGGGGGGAAGTTGTGACATCAACGCGAGCCCGGTTCAATGCGAATGTAGGGTGGGTAGAGCGAAGCGAAACCCACCACAAGCCTTGTGGATCCGCGGCAGACCCGGTGGGTTTCGCTTCGCTCTACCCACCCTACATCCACCCCACCCGCGATCATCTGTGTTCATCCGTGGCTATCTGCTTCGCCCGCGTCGGCGTCGCCGCCTCCAGCGTCACACGAAGCCCGTCGTACGCCGGATGCACCGCCTCCGGCAGCGCCGCTTCGATCTCCGCGTGGCGGATGTCATGGGCCATGTGCGTGAAGTACGCCCGCCCGGGCTTGAGCTCGTCGATGATCCCCAGCGCCTGGTCCACCGTCAGGTGCGTCGGGTGATGCCGGTAGCGCAGCGCGTCGATCACCAGCACGTCCAGGCCTGTCAGCAGCGGGTACGTCTCAGGCGGGATCGTTGACACGTCCGTGCAGTAGGCCAGCGCACGCCCCCGCCAGTCCACGCGAAAGCCCAGGATCGGCAGCCGGCCGTGCATCAGCCGGATCGGCGTCCACACCGCGCCGAACAACTCCAGCGCGCCGCCGACGTGCAGCGGGCAGGGGATCAGCTCCGCCACGAAGCTCGGGTTGACGTTGCGCCCGGGCTGAAAGATGTAGCGGAACATCTGCTGAAGCTCGGCGATGAGGCTCGGCTCGCCGTAGACGTCCACCGGCCGCTTCATCACGGCGTTGAAGCGGCGCAGATCGTCGATGCCGAAGATGTGGTCGGCGTGGGCGTGGGTGTACAGCACGCCGTCGATGCGGTCGATGTGCTCGCGCACCGCCTGAAGGCGGATGTCCGGCGTCGTGTCGATCAGCAGTTGCCGCGGCCCGGCGTCCGCCCGGCCGTCCGGGTAGCGGATCAGCGCGCTCGGCCGCGTGCGCTGGTCGCGCGGGTCGTCGGAGCGGCAGACCGCGCAGTCGCAGCCGATCATCGGCACCCCGGCGCTGGTGCCGGTGCCCAGGAAAACGAGCTCGAGCTGATCGCCGGCCATGGGGACATTCTATGGTGCCGGAGGCATCAACGCCCGTCGTTCAATCGGCGATCTCCAATCGCCAATCGCCAATCGGCAATCGACAATCGCAACCCGCCTCCTCCCCCACCTGCTACAATCACCTCCGCCATGGCAGACGCATCCTCATCCAACGGTCAGGACATCGAGCGCGTGACGATCATCGGCTCCGGCCCCGCGGGCTGGACCGCCGCCATCTACGCCGCCCGCGCCAACCTCGAGCCCATCGTCTACGAAGGCAGGCCCAAGCAGGACCCCGACCTCATCCTGCCCGGCGGCCAGCTCATGCTCACCACCGATGTCGAGAATTACCCCGGCTTCCCCGAGGGCATCCGCGGCCCGGAGATGATGGACCTGTTCAAGAAGCAGGCCCAGCGCTTCGACACCCGCGTCGTCACCGACGACATCGTCCGCTGCGACTTCTCCAAGC
>SKPT01000616.1 GCA_007119405.1 Phycisphaeraceae bacterium | reverse complement strand
GGGAATGACGCCGGGGCCGGCTGCGGAATGACGCCGGGGCGGGCTGCAGAATGACGCCGGGGCGGGCTTCTCACGCACCGTCTCAGTCGAAATCGCCCAGGACCATGTCGTCCACGGTCTTGCCCGCGGGCAGCATGGGGTACACGTGCTCGTGCTTCTCGACCAGCGCGTCCATCACCGCCGGGCCGTCGTGGGCGAGGAACTCGGCCATGACCCGGGGCAGGTCGGCCTTCTTCGTGACGCGGAAGCCCTTGCAGTGCATCGCTTCGACGAGCTGGACGAAGTCGGGGTTGTGCATCTCGGTGTGGCTGTAGCGCTCCTCGTAGAAGAGGTCCTGCCACTGCTTGACCATGCCCTGGAAGTCGTTGTTGAGGATGATCGTCTTGGCGGCGATCTTGTACTGCGCGGCGGTGGTCATCTCCATGCAGGTCATGCAGAAGCTGCCGTCGCCGTCGATGTTGATGACGGGCTTCTCGGGCAGGGCGAGCTTGGCGCCGACGCTGGCGGGCACGCCGTAGCCCATGGTGCCCAGGCCGCCGGAGGTGATCCACTGGCGCGGATGCTTGAACTGGTAGAACTGGGCGGCCCACATCTGGTGCTGGCCGACGCCGGTGGTGAGCACCGCCTCGCCATGGGTCTGGCGGTAAAGCTCCTCGATCACCGCCTGGGGCTTCATGTGGAACTCGCGCTCGTCGTCCTTGTAGCGGAACGGATGGTTCTGCTTCCAGTCCGCGAGCGTCGCCAGCCAGTCGCCGCGGTCGTGTGACTCGAGCAGCGGCAGCAGCAGCTCGAGGTTCTTGCGCGCATCGCCCTCGACGCCGATGGTCACGGGGATGGCCTTGGAGATGTTCTCCGGGGCGATGTCGAAGTGGATGATGCCGCCGCGGCCTTCGCGCTCGGCCTGGCGGGCGGCGGGGGCGAACTTGTGTGGATTGCCGGTAACGCGGTCGTCAAAGCGGGCGCCCACGGAGATGATCACGTCCGCGTCGCGCATCGCCCAGTTGGCGTAAGCGGCGCCGTGCATGCCGAGCATGTGCAGGCTCAAGGGGTCGGTCTCGTCGAACGCGCCCAGGCCGTGCAGCGTCGTGGTCACGGGGATGCTGGCCTGGTGGGCGCATTTGGCGAGCACCTCGTGGGCGCCGGAGAGGATCGCGCCCTGGCCGACGTAGAGCAGCGGGCGTTTGGCGGCGTTGATCATGGCGGCGGCGCGTTCGATCTCGCTGGAGGTGCCCGCCTCGCGGATGTGGTAGCCGGGCAGGTGGGGCTGGTCGTGCACGGGCTCGCGGAGCACGGCGGCGGTCACGTCCTTGGGCAGGTCCACCACCACGGGGCCGGGCCGGCCGGTGGTGGCGATGTGGAAGGCCTCGTTGATGCGGCGGGGAATGTCGCGCACGTCCTTGACCAGCGTGTTCCACTTGGTGCACGGCCGCGTGATGCCGGTGACGTCGGCCTCCTGGAAGGCGTCGGTGCCGATGGCGCCGGTGGCGACCTGCCCGGCGAAGACGATGATGGGCGTGCCGTCCATGTAGGCGTCCTGGAGCGCGGTGACGGTGTTGGTCGCCCCGGGGCCGGAGGTCACCAGCACGATGCCGACCTTGCCCGAGGCGCGGGCGTAGCCCTCTGCCATGTGGCCGGCGCCCTGCTCGTGGCGGGTGAGGACGAAGTTGAAGTGCTTGGACTCGTAGATGGCGTCGAAGACGGGGAGGATGGCTCCGCCGGGATAGCCGAAGACGTGCTCGACGCCGTGCTCGCGCATCATCTCGTGGAAGATCTGGGCGCCGGTCAGGCCGACGTACCGGTCGGTCTTGGGGGCGGGGTCGGCGCGGAGCAGCTCGGCGGCGCTGAGATGCTTGCTGGTTGCGCCGGAGCGGCGAGGACTGGACGGGCGGGGGTCCGAGTGGCGCGGGTCCGAGTGGCGGGGTTTGGGGTGATCAGCCATGGCAGCGGGGTCCGTGAACAGGCCGCGTGCGGCTCAGGAAGCCGGGCGGGGGGGCAAGGTGTTGTGAGTCGATTGTCCCGGAGACGACGGATGGAGGGTGGTGACGCGGGCGCGGGGGTGCGGGTCGGCCGCTCAGATAACGACGATGCGGACCAGCCCGGTGATCAGGCCCAGGCGGCGCGGCTGCGTCAGCGATAGCTCCGTCATGGCGGACATGCAGGCAATATAACCCACGCGGGGCGGGATGGTCAACGGTAAATCGCTCGTGGCGCGGAATTTCACGTCCGGGGGCAGCGGTCCGGGCGGATATTGCCGCTCGCACGCCCTCCGCCGGGGCTGCCCCCCCTGCCATCGACCGGCTGGTCGCTCCGCTGGCCCCTTGCTTCCGCCGCGGGTCTCGCTATAATCATGCAGCCGCGGTTTCCAAGTGGCGGCGGTCGGTGTGCCGATAAAGGGGGCAGGCCCCGACCAGGTAAGGGGAGCTCGATTCAAGGGATTTAACGCGTCGCACCGCCCCACCGCCGGCGATGGCCGGGCGGGAGAGGTTCGCGGCAACCCCGGCTGCTTGACCGTGGCGGGAGGCGACGCAGGGACGGGGTGCATCGCCCACGGATAGAGATTCCAGCCAGCGTCCAACACCCGCCGGGGGTGGGCCGTGGCCCTGGCGCAGCGTGGGGATCAATGACTGAGCAAGGGCAGGCTTTTGCGCCCGGTGACCGCGTCGTGCACCCGGCCCGCCCCGAGTGGGGCGAGGGGACCGTGCGCCAGGCCGAGCCGATCAACCATCAAGGCATCACGGCGCAACGCCTCGTGGTGGAGTTCACCAACCGCGGCCGCGCCGTCATCAACACCGCCGTGGCGCCACTGATGGCGCCCAAGGAGAACGCAAGCAACATGACCCGAACCACAACCGGTTCCACGACCACAAGGCGCGGCTGGCTCGACGAGCTCGAGCAGGCCACGCGCAACGCCTCGCACGAGCTCTGGGAGCTGCCCGAGGCGATGACCGACCCGTTCGCCAGCGCCCGCGGCCGGCTGCAGGCGACGCTCGATTCCTATCGCTTCTCCACCGAAGCGCGCAGCCTCATCGATTGGGCCGTGATGCAGACCGGCCTGGAGGATCCGCTGAGCAAGTACACCCGGCAGGAGTTGGAGCAGGCCTTCCCCCGCTTCGCCCGCGACCGCGACCAGCACCTCAAGTCGCTGGTCTTCCAGCTCAAGCGCGGCGGGCAGTCCGCCCTGTTGGCCGAGGCGCAGCGCGAGACGCGCAACAAGGACGCCCGCAATGCGCTGAACAAGGCGATGCGGGGGTGATGCCTTGTGGTCGGCCGGCAGGAAGCGGTATACTCAGGCCGGTCACACATCGCGAGGTGCGATATGGTGCTGGGCTGGATCGCCGTACGAGCGTTGGTGGCGCCGGCACTGGTCTGGGCAGCGGGCGCGACGGATTCAGTCCGCAGCGGCAATGATCAGGCCGCGCAGGCGCCCGAGCCGCGAGCTTCGGTCCACCAGTTGGAAATGTCGGTCAGCGGGCGAAACGATCGAGCCACCCTTACCATCGTTCTTGAGCCGGGCCTGACGTTTGCGGCGGCCGACTTCGACGAAGTCGGTGGCGGCAAGGACGGCGACGCGGCGGGCCTGCTCGAGCAAATCCTGCCCCGCCTCGAGCGGGATAACCTCAAGATTGATCTGCATCGCGCTTGGCGGCATCCCCATCCGCAACGCGACCACTGGATCTACCCGCACGATCTCGGGCCAAGCTACTACACCGGCCAACGCGAGTACCGCTGGCGATTGACGCGGCCGGAAGATCTCGAGTTCGGGCGATGGCCGCAGGGCGAACAATTCTTCCAGCAGTCTCCCGACATCGCGCCGCACGTCCCATCGCGTTAGCCCGCGATGGCGGCAGCGTCGCGCGCCGGGTGCCACAGAGCATCCCGAAGGGTGCTGTGTGCGGACCGCTCACGACGTGCGGCACACAGCACGCTGCGCGATGCTGTGTGGCACCCGACCCCCCGCACACCGTTAGCCGTCGCG
>SKPT01000526.1 GCA_007119405.1 Phycisphaeraceae bacterium | reverse complement strand
GAAAAGGAGAATGCAGAATGTAGAATGAAGAATGCAGAATTCAGAATTCAGAATGGTGGCGCGGGCGGCCTTGACGGCCGGCTCCCGGTTTCTGCATTCTGCATTCTGCGTTGATCGCTACCGCCGGTAGTGGCCGACCAGCGTGAGGAAGCGGTTCTGGTTGAGCACCGGGATGCCGTAGGCCAGGGCTTCCTCCTCGAGGCTCTGGTAACGTTCAAAGATTTCCTGGGCCTCGCGGGCGCGCTGGATGCGCTCGGGGTCGACGACGCCCGGCGGCAGGTCCTGCGGCCGCTCGGGCGCGGCGCCGAGCACCACGAAGTCCACGTCGTAACGCAACTCGTCCGCCACCTCGCCACCCCAGTCGCGGATCATCTGCTTCACGCGCTGACGCTCGGCCTCGGTGGCCCGGCCGTCGCGGTCGATGTCGAACTCGCCGTAGACGAAGAAGCGGTACGTCGCGTGCGGGTCGTAGACCAGGTTGACCACCTGGTCGTCCGGGCGCAGCTCCGCGTTGGGGGCGCGGCGGACGATGCGCGTCATCGCCGCCTCGTCCTGGAGCCCGATCACCTCCACCGTGGCCTTGCCTCGCAGGGCCCGGTCCGGCTGGTAGCGCACCATCTCGTCGCGGTCGAAGACCTCGAAGGTCATGCCCAGGACGAGGCGGTCGCGCCGGCCGATGTCGATCTGGGCGCGGCGCTCAGCGTCGATGACCGAGACGATGCGGCCGGCGGGCAGCACGACGTCCGGCGGGGCGACGCGATCCTCGCGCCGCACCAGCTCGCGGATCTCGCGGCGAAGCTCGTCACGCTCGCCCGTCAGCCGCGTGATCTGGTCGTCCAACTCGGCCACGCGCTGCTCCTGCTCGCGGCGGGCCTGCTCGACCAGCTCGCGCAGCTCGGACTCCGACGCCGAGGTCGCGTCGACGTGCCCCGTGAACTGGCCGGTGACTTCCTCGAGCTGGCTGCGGAGCTGCTGCTCGGTCTGGGCGTACTCGTTCTGGAGCTCGGCCAGGCGCTCCTGGGCCTGTTCGAGCTGCTGCCGGGCCGTGTCACGCTCCTGTTCCAGGGCGTCGATGCGCTGCTCGCGGGCCGCGACGTCGCCGCGCAGGGCGGTGACGGCGGCGCTGAGCGAGCCGTGCTGGGCGACGGCCTCGGTGACGCGGGCGTGCAGGGCGCTGTCGAGGACGTTTTCGAGCTGCTCGTCGTCGTCGAGGTCGTCCAGGTCCACGTTCTCGCCGATCAGGCCGCGCAGCCGCGTCCGGTGGTCGAGCAGTTGGGCGACGACGGGGTCGCGCGCCTCGAGCAGGTCCAGCACCGCCGGGTCGTTGCGCAGCCCCTCGGTGGCGAAGCGGTTGAGCTCGGCGTCGGCCTCGTCGGCCAGCTCGCGGGCACCCTGGAGCTGGACGTAGAAGGTGATCGAGAGCACCAGGCAGACGAAAAAGAGCATCCCGAGGATCACCATGCCCCAAACGGACCCGCCCCCGCCGCTGTTGCGCGCTCTTGCCATGGATCGACTCCAGGTTCTGGATGATGCCGGCCCGCCGCTCGACGCGCCGGGTCCCGGCCAGTGTCACGCACCGGCCGGGATTCGTCAAGTTGGCCCATCCCGGCGGCGGTCCCCGCGGCAAGGCGGTGGCTCGCCCGGCCAACGTCCGGGGATCGCTTCGGCGGGCTCGGGATGGGCGGTGCCGGTGGGCTTGGGCTATAATCCGCACTCTCCCCGCCCGAGCCTGCGCGCCATGCCCGCCACCGTCACGACGCCGCCTGAGGCCACGCAAACACCCTATCGCAACGACGTTGCGCCGCCAGCCGGGATCCGGCGGCCGCGATCCCAGGGCCCGACGATCCCCTACCGCCGCTGGCTGCATGTCTACGCCATCATGCTGGTGGTGGCGACGTTCGCCCTGGTGGCGATCGGGGGCAACGTCACGAGCCTCGACGCCGGGCTGGCGGTGCCCGACGGCTGGTGGACGTTCGAGTACTTCACGCCCTGGGCGCCGCTGTACGTCTGGTGGGACGACCTGGGCACGCGGTGGGAGCACAGCCACCGGCTCAAGGGCTACGTCGTGGGGATGCTCACGATCGGGTTGGCGGTGAGCCTGTGGGTGACGCAGAGGCGGCGTCCGTGGCTGCGTTGGATGGGGCCGGGGCTGCTGGCGCTGGTGGTCGTGCAGGGGGTGATGGGGGCGCTGCGGGTGGATCTGATCTCGACCGACCTGGCGGTGGTGCATGGGATTACGGGGCAGGTGTTTCTGGCGCTGACGGTGGTTGTGGCGGCGGCGCTGAGCCGGGTGTGGTTGGAGCGCACCGACGGCCTGCGGGGCGGTGATGCAGCGGGCTTGCCCGCGGTGCTGATCCCGCGGGGGCTGAAGTTGTTGTCGCTGGTGCTTCTGGGGGCGCTGCTGGTGCAGTTGGCGCTGGGGGCGTGGATGCGGCATCACGGGGCGGGGCTGGCGATTCCGGATTTCCCCGCCAGCTACGGGGCGGTGCTGCCGCCGACGAGCGAGGCGGCGCTGGCCGGGCAGATCGAGGCGTGGGAGGCGCGGGGGCAGGGGCTGCGCGACTTCACGCTGGCGCAGGTGTGGGTGCACTTCGGGCATCGGGTGTGGGCGGCCGTGGTGACGGGGCTGGTGCTCTGGCTGGTGGTGTGGTTGAATCTGCGTGTGGCGGGGCGGGGTGAGACGCGCTGGCCGGCACGGTGGCTGGTGACGCTGGTGGGGGTGCAGCTCGTGCTGGGGGCGATGGTGGTGTGGAGCCAGCGTTACCCGGATGTGGCGACGCTGCACCAGGCGGTGGGGGCGGCGACGCTGGCGGTGGCGGTGTGGCTGGCGATCCGGCTACACTTGTTGGCTCGGGGTGAGGGGGTTAGGGGCTAGGGATCAGGGGCTAGGGCGTCAGGTATTGAGGATCGTTATGAGCTTGATGGGTCGGCAGGATGATGTGGGGGCGGCGGTGGTGGATGAGCGCGCGGGGGTGCTCGCGGCCATCAGTGCGCGCGTCAGCGATCACGTGGCGCTGACCAAGCCGGGCATCACGGTGATGGTGGTGGTGACGGCGGGGATCGGGTTCATCGTCGGCTCGGGCGGGGCGATCGCGAACTGGCCGGGGCTGCTCGCGGCGCTGGTGGGCACAGCGCTCTCGTGCATGGGGGCCAGTGTTTTCAACCAGGTTTACGAGCGCGACACGGACGGGCGGATGACGCGTACGGCCGACCGCCCGCTGCCCGCAGGTCGGCTGGGCATGGGCGAGGCGATGGTGGTGGGCGCGGCCTACGCGGCCGCGGGCGTGGCGCTGCTCTGGGTGGGCACGAACGTGCTGGCGGCGACGGTGGCGGCGCTGACGATCGTGCTCTACGCAATGGTCTACACGCCGCTGAAGCGCATGCACAACGTCTCGACGGTGGTGGGCGCGGTGCCCGGGGCGATGCCGCCGGTGATCGGGTACGCGGCCGCGGCGCAGTGGGTGGGCGTCGAGGCGGTGCTGCTGTTCGCGATCATGTTCTGGTGGCAGATTCCGCACTTTCTGGCGATCGGCTGGCTGTATCGCGAGCAGTACGCGAAGGCGGGGCTGCCGATCCTGCCGGTGGTCGACCCGGGTGGGCGGCAGACGTTCGTGCAGATCCTGGTCACGAGCGTGCTGCTGCTGGTGGCGGGCGTGGCGCCGACGCTGCTGGGGTATGCCGGGTGGCTGGCGTTTGCGGTGGCGCTGGCGGCGGGGCTGGGGTTCTTCGCGCTGGCGGTGCGGCTGGTGATGGCGCCGACGCGCGGGCGGGCGCGGGGGTTGTTCCTGGCGTCGCTGGTGTATCTGCCGGTGGTGCTGGCGGCGGTGGTGGTGGGGTAGTTGAATTCAGAATTCAGAATTCAGAATTCAAAATTCAGAATTCAGAATGCAGAATGCAGAATGCAGAAGGGGCAGCCGGAGATGTCGGTTGGTGGGGGTGAGGGCTGTGCGCTGAGCGTGCGGTGGTTGTCGCATGTGTATGCG
>SKPT01000646.1 GCA_007119405.1 Phycisphaeraceae bacterium | reverse complement strand
CGACGATCGCCCGCGCCGCGGCGTGCAGGTGCGTCGCCCGGCGGTAGTAGCCCAGCCCCTGCCACGCGGCCAGCACCTGCCGCTCGTCCGCGGCGGCGAGTTGGGCGACGTCCGGCCAGCGGGCGATGAAGCGCTCGAAGTAGGGCACCACCGTCGCGACCTGCGTCTGCTGGAGCATCGCCTCGCTGACCAGCACGTGGTAGGCCTCGGGCCGGCCCGGCGGAGCGACGCGCCAGGGCAGGTCGCGCCGATGCCGACGGTACCACGCCAGCAGCGGCCGTCGCAGCGCGGCCGGGTCGTCAACGGTGGCGGCTGAGTTCATGCCGGGAGGGGGAGAAGGGGGGCGAGGCAAATGGCCAGGGGCGGATTCGAACCGCCGACACTGCGATTTTCAGTCGCATGCTCTACCAACTGAGCTACCTGGCCGGGGCCGTGGCGGAGCATGTTAGCACACGATCGCCGAGGAGGGTAGTCGGCCCGAGCGCGGCGGCCGGCCCAACTTCCGCGGTCGCCGACCCGGTGCTACAGTCCCGGTGCCGGCGGGACGGTGTACGTCGCCGCCCCGGGCCGGCGCGGGTCGACGAAGGCGGGCCGCGGTCGCCATCTCTCCCGTCGTTCGCCGGCGAGTGCCCGCGTCGCCGGGAGGACGAGGGCGAACGCCGCACGGGAAAGTCGAGGAATAGAACCATGGTTCCAGGCGCATGCATGATGTTCGTCCTCATCGCCGCCGGGGCGGTCGTGCTCCTTGCCGCGGGCCCGATCGCGGCCGAGCCCGTCACCTTTGAGCGCCACGTGATCGATCCCGATCCGCCGCGCAATCCGTGGTACAAGCTGGTCGGTGACGTCACCGGCGACGGCCGGCCGGAGATCGTCGTCGCCGGGCAGCACGGGCCGGTGGTCATGTACCATGGCGACGCGTGGCGCAAGCTCACCATCGCCGATCGCCCCCACGACGGCGGTGTCCATGGCGCCATCGCCGACGTCAACGGCAACGGCCGCAACGACATCGTCATGGGCAGCGTGGTCTGGCTGGAGAACCCGGGCTTCAGCGACGGCCGGTTCAACGGCCCCTGGACCGTCCACCGCATCGCCAGCGAGGCCGTGCACGACGTGCTCGTGGGCGACCTGACGGGCAACGGCCTGCTCGACGTCGTCGGCCGCGACCAGTCCGCGTTCAGCGGCAGCGGCGATGCCGTGCACATCTTCTACCAACGCGAGCCCGACCAGTGGCAGCAGCAGACACTGCCGGCCCACGACGGCGAGGGCCTGGCCCTGGCCGACGTCAACGGTGACGGCCAGCTCGACATCGTCATCGACAAGGTCTGGTTCGAGAACGCCGGCGGGGCCTGGCATCGCCACGTCTACGCCCCGCGGTGGGATCACGGCCACGCCAAGGTGGCGCTGGGCGACATCAGTGGCAACGGCCGGCTCGACATCGTGCTCACGCCCGCGGAGCTGCGCGGCCAGCGCTACCGCATCTCCTGGTTCGCAGCGCCCGAGACCGACCGCACCCGGCCCTGGCCCGAGCACGTCATCGTCGACGACATCGAAGCCGTCATCCACAGCCTGGCCCTGGCCGACTTCAACGGCGACGGCCGACTCGACGTCGCCTACGCCCACATGCACCAGGGCGCCGCGCCCAACGAGGTGGTCGTGATGTACAACCGCGGTGGCGGCGAGGTCTGGCACAAGCAGGTCATCGACACCGCCGGCTCACACGACATCGTCGCCACCGACCTGACGGGCAACGGCCGAGTCGACCTCCTCGGCGCCAACCACGCCGGCGAGGCGCCGCTGGTGCTGTGGCGCAACCGGGGCGCCGGCGAGCGGTGACGGGTGGCGGCAGCCCACCCGTGCCCCGCGTTCCCCACGTCTCCCGCGAGAAGCTAGACTCGGCGCCATGGTGGTCGCCGGGCAATCGCGATCATGAAGTCCCTGCCGCGCAAGAGCTCGGCGGGCGTGCTCTTCGGCACCTACGTGGTGGTGGAGGTGGTGTTCGTCGCGGTGGTCGTCAGCGGCTCGACGCTGATGGAGGTATTCGAGCTGTCGCGGACCCAGTTGGGCCTGTGCCTGGGCGCGGCTCAGTTCGGGGTGCTGGCGGCGAGCCTGGCGGTCGGCCCGATCACCCACCGCCGCGGGCCGTTGTGGATGGTCACGACGGCGTTGCTGGGGCTGCTGGCGGCGCTGGCGCTGGTCATCGCCGCCGATCGATTCGCCGCGCTCTTCATCGGACTCGTGCTCGCGGGGGTCTGCGCCGCGGCGATTCACAACGGGGGCATGACGCTGATCTCGGGCATCTTCGCCTCGCAGGTGCGCCGGGTGATGGCGCTGGCGTCGGCGCTGTGGTTCGGCGTGGGGGTGGCGACGGCCCCGCTGATCGGCGCCTGGCTGGACCTGATGGCCGAGCACGACGCCCGGGCGTGGGGCTTTCGCCTGCCGCTGGTGGTGACCCTTTGCCTGCTGGGGCTGTGCACCGTCGCCGTACGCTGGCGGCTGCGCTGGGTGCGCGTGCTGCACCTGCGTGAGCGCCGCGGCCGGACCACCACAGCGACGCCCACGCCCTGGTGGCGCCGCATGCTCCCGGGCGGGTCGTGGCAATGGCTCTGGATCCCGGCCATGGCGGTGTGCCACGGGATGATGCTCGTGGGCCTGCTGAGCTGGGTGAGCCCGATGGCGCAGGCGACGTTCGGTGTCAGCGAGTTCAAGGGCGGGGCGATGTTCGCCGTCACCGCGCTGGGGCTGACCGCCGGGCGCCTGGTCCAGGTCCTCTACCCGCTGCCGATCGACGACCAACGGCTGCTGGGCATCAGCGCGTCGCTGGGCGCGGTGGCACTGGCTGCGGCCCTGCTCGTGCCCGGGTATTGGCCAACTTTCGCACTGCTGGGCCTGGGCATGCTGCTGGCGTGCTGCACCGGGCCTTGCCTCTTCTCGCTCGTCGCCGCCCGCTTCGCCCACATCCGGTCGCACGTTTATGGCTACCTCGAAGCCGGCGTCGCCGCCGGCGCGATGCTCGGAGCCCTGCTCGTCGGCCTGCTGGCGGACCAAGGATGGGCGCTGGCGACCGCCATGCTCGTCTCCCCCGCCGCGGCGCTGACCCTGGCCCTGCTAAGCCTGGCGTGGCGGTACACGCCCGAGGCGGTGACCGGCCGGCAGAGCGTCGAGCCCGCGACGCCGTGAGGCGATCGCGGGCGTGAGTTGTAGGTGGGTAGAGCGAAGCGAAACCCACCGGGTTCGCCGAGGATCCACGACGTTCGCGGTGGGTTTCGCTTCGCTCTACCCACCCTACATCAACGCCTCATGGCGCGGTGTGGCCGTTACGTCTGCGATTGAAGTGGAACCCGCTTTATTCGACGATCTCCAGCAGCTCGACCTCGAAGATGAGCGTGGCGTGGGGCGGGATGCGGTCGGTGCCACGGGAGCCGTAGGCCAGCTCGGCGGGGATGAAGAGCTCCCACTTGCTGCCGGGCGTCATGAGTTGCAGGGCTTCGTTCCAACCCTCGATGACTTCGCCGACGGTGAACTGGGCCGGGCCGCCGCGCAGGTGCGAGGCGTCGAAGAGGCGGTCGTCGATCAGCCGGCCTTCGTAGTCGACGCGCACCTGCTGGCCCGGCTCGGGGCGCGGGCCGTCGGCGGGGCCGGCCTCGATGACGCGATATTGCAGGCCCGATGCGGTCACCTCGACCTCGTCGCGCTGGGCGTTGTCCTCGAGAAAGGCGCGGTTCTCCTGGGCGAAGGCCTCGAGCCGCTCCTGCTGCTGCGCCTGCATGTGCTGCTGGAAGGCCATGAGCGAGGCCATGAGCTGCTCCTCGCTGATCCGCGGCTCGCCGTCGCCGACCACCGCGTCGCGCAGGCCGGCGGTGAAGTCCTCGATCTGCACCTCGAACGCGTTCTGGCGCAGGTCGTAGCCCATGCGGTAGCCCAGGGCGTAGCTGATCGCGTCGCGCGGGGCGTTGGGCACCTGCTCCAGGTCCACCACCTCCTCGGCATTGG
>SKPT01000034.1 GCA_007119405.1 Phycisphaeraceae bacterium | reverse complement strand
CGCCGGCGCGGCGTGGCGTGCTCGTGGCCCCGGGCCAATGGGTGCCCGGGCGCGGCGGCCGCGTCGCGTCCCCCGTGGCGCAGCCCGTGAACAGCAGACCCAGTCCAGTCAGCAGCATCTGTCGGCGTGAAATGCTCATGCGCAACGTCCCGTTGCCGGTTCTCAACCCGCCACGCGCACCGTCCACGGCGCTTACTCATGCATCGGTCGGCGCCGCGCCACGAGTCGAAAATTCGCCGCCGGCGAGGGGCTCACTTGGCCCCGCGGGACTCCCCGCCTGTCGACAAGTGCTTGTGCTTGCGTCGGATAAGGTCGATCAGGGCCTCGACGTCGCTCTTGTTGGTCGGCGCGTAGCGCGTCCAGTAGGACTCGTACGCCCACTTGGCCGAGCGCAGCTCGTCGCGGATGTACTTGCTCAGCCGCTTGGTGCTCAGGCCCTGGTAGAGGTCCGGCTCCATGGCCACGGCGATCGTCGGCGACTCGGGGTTGGGCACGACGTACGCCAGATCGCCCATCGGCTCGCCGGCCTCGTCGCGGGCCAGCAGGACGATCGTCCACCGCCAGGCAGCGCCGTACCAGCGGATCCGCACCGCCACGCCCGGGATCTCGCACGCCTGGTCGATGAAGCTGCGCAGCACTTCGGCCGCCTGCTCCTTCTGCGGCTGGAGCAACTGCTCAAGACTCGGCTCAGTCCAGCGATCCTGCCAGGGCAACGGTGGTTTGAACGCGACCTTGCTCATAAGTATCGGATCCCCCGAGGGTTCTGAATTCTCAGGCGCGGCGGGCCGTGGCGGGGTGGGGCCTTGGCAAACCCTTGAGTATAACGCGCATCACCCGCACCGGCAACATCTTCCAACCGCCCCGCGAGGCCGCGTGCCCCTGGGGCAGGCCCCGCGTGGTACAATGGTCGGCTCCGCGAGAGGACCTGACCGTGCCCGCCAGCGTCTGCACCACCGCCGAGCTCGATGTCCAAGCCGTCAACGCCCAGCTTGACGACGCCCCCGCCCAGCGCGTGGTGGCTTGGGCTCACGAGACGTTCGGCTCGTCGCTGGTGATGACCTCCAGCTTCGGGGCCCAATCCGCCGTCAGCCTCCACCTGGTCACCCGCGTTGTGCCGGACATCCCGGTCATCTTCATCGACACGGGGTACCTGTTCCCGGAGACGTACCGCTTCGCACTCGAGCTCGAGCAGCGGCTGAAGCTGAACCTGAAGGTCTACACGCCGCGCGTGACGACCGGCTGGCTGGAGGCGGTGCACGGCAAGCTGTGGGAGCAAGGCCCCGAGGCCTTGGACAAGTACCTGCAGATCGTCAAGGTCGAGCCGATGCAGCGGGCGATGAACGAGCTGGGCGCCAAGGCGTGGATCGCCGGGCTTCGCCGCGAGCAGACGCGGCATCGGGCGAACCTGCGCCGGGTCGAGCTCCAGGACGGGCGGTGCAAGATCCACCCGATCCTGGACTGGAGCACCAAGCAGGTGCACGACTACCTCAAGCAGCACGAGCTGCCCTATCACCCGCTGTACGAGAAGGGCTACGCCTCGATCGGCGACGTGCACTCGACTCGGCCGATCACCGAGCAGCAGCACGAGCGCGAGGGTCGCTTCGGCGGGCTGAGGCAGGAGTGCGGGCTGCACCTGCCCACCTCGGCGGAAGAGAACCAGAGCCGCGAGTCGTCGGGGCTGTGAGTTGGCGACGAAGGCGCGAAGGGCACGAAGCGGGCACGAAGGAAAGCGGCAAGGCAGCTAAGGAAGCCAGGAAGAGAGGAAGCCAGGAGAAGGACGGAAAGGCGGAAAGACCGTCGGGTTGATCGCCTTCTTTTCCTGCTTTCCTGCCCTTCCTGCTTTCCTTGTTTTCTTTCTGCCTTGCTTCGTGCCCTTCGCGTCATCGTGGCTAATACGCGATCCACTCCAGCCACAGGCCCTGCGGCGGCAGGGTGGGGCCCGCCAGCGCGCGGTCGGCGCGGGCGAGGATGGCGGCGACGCGCTCGATGGGAAAGTGTCCCCGGCCGACCTCCACGAGCGTGCCCGCCATGATGCGCACCTGGTTGTAGAGAAAGCCGTCGCCCGCGATGACGATGTGCACCTCGGGCTCGTCGTGCTCGATGCGCACGTCGTGAATGGTGCGGATCGTGCTCGTGCGGCCGTGGCCCGCGGCGGCGAAGCCGGCGACGTCGTGCATGCCGATCATCCGCCGGCCGGCGTCGCGCATGCGCTCGATGTCCAGCGGCGTCCAGCAGTGGTAGACGGCGTGGCGCTTTTCCAGCGGCCGACGCTGCGTGTTCCACAGGCGATAGCGGTATTGCTTGCTCTTGCAGTCGTTGATGCAGTCGAATTTCGGGTGCGGGGCGAGCTCGACTTGGCGCACGTCGATGTCCTCGGGCAGTCGGCCGGTGATCGCCTTGGCGAGGTTATCGAGGGGAATGCGCGTGGCGGCGTCGAACTGGGCGACCTGGCCGCGGGCGTGAACGCCGGCGTCGGTGCGGCTGGCGCCGATGAGGTTGATGCGCTGGCCGAGCAGGCGCACGAGCGTGTCCTCGACGACGCCCTGGACGGTGCGCAGGGGGGCCGGCTCATCGGGCGGATGCTGCTTCTGCCAGCCGCAGAAGTGCGTGCCGTCGTAGGCGAGGGTCATTTTGTAGCGATGGGGCTGCGTCACGTGGGCGAGAGTTTACATGCGGGTGCCGATGCGGGTGCCATGGGTGGGGTGTCAGTGGCACCCGTCATTCGTCGCTTTACGGAATGGCCAGACTACCATCCTCGTTGAACGGGAACGCGCCCCACGCCACTTCCCACAGGTGGCCGTCCGGGTCGGCGAAGTAGCCGCTGTAGCCGCCCCAGAACGCGTCCTGGGCGGGCTTGATGATGCGGCCGCCGGCGCGTTCGGCGGCGGCGAGGACCTGCTCGACCTCGGCCTTCTCGCGCACGTTGTGGGCCAGCGCGACGCCGTTGAAGGCGCTGCGCTGCGGCGGCGGCGTGAGCGTGGCGTCGGCGGCGAGGTCCTCGTAGCCGTACAACGCCAGGCACGTGCCGCGCGTCTGGAAGAAGACGACGCCCTTGCTGCCATCCCAGGTGGTGGGCAGGCCCAGGCCGTCGCGGTAGAAGCGCAGCGAGCGGTCGAGGTCGTGCACGCCGAGGGTGATGATGCTGATGCGTGGCTCCATGGGCGGGCTCCGGAAAAAGGAATGCAGAATGCAGACAACGGTGATCGCGGCAACGCACGCGCGGTCAGGACGTGTGTGAGAAGGGTGCCCCACAGCAGCCCGGCAGGATGCGGTGTGCTTTGGCGATCCATGGTTGATCGCACACAGCAGCCTTCCGCATGCTGAACATGCAGGGGCGAGGGCTCACGGGCGTCGGCGAGGGCTATGCCCCCGTCATCTCCTTCAGCAAGCCGAAGAACCCGCGCTTGCGCTCGCTGTTGATGCCCCAGTCCGCGGGCATGGATTGGTAGCCGTCCTCGAAGCCTTCACCTTCCATGCGCCAGTCGAAGTAGCCCCACGAGGCGTGCTTGCTCACGGCCGCGACCATGTTGTTGTCGGGCTTGTCGAAGTCGAAATGGTCGTCCTCGTTGAAGACGATGGGTTGGCCGCGGTAGGTCTCGATGGCGCGTGTTTCGTCGACCATCTCGCGGATGCGGGCGGGCTGCTTGACGCCGTTGCCGTGCAGGAGGACGAGGTCGCTGACCTCGACGAGCGACGCGGGGGGGATGGCGTTGCCGCTCATCGACGCGCCGACGAGCAGTCGGCCGGCGGGCGTGTCGAGCTTGCCGGCGCTGCGCTGCTGGACGCGCGCCACGAGTTCGTGGATGCGATCGGCCTTGATGAGCGGCTGGACGTAGCGGATGTCGCACTCGTTGGCGATCTCGATGATGACGTGGCGGTGGCCGCGGGCGAGCAGCCAGTCGGTGGCGTTGTCGCAGGCGGCGAGCACGGCGTCGTCGCCGGCAAAGCGATGGTCCTGGCCGAAGTAGAAGTAGCTGACGATAGGGGCCATGCCGAGCT
>SKPT01000293.1 GCA_007119405.1 Phycisphaeraceae bacterium | reverse complement strand
CACAGCGGTACCGGTTCCGACCATTCCGATCACGACCGAAGCGCTGGATGTTCGGCAATGGCGCCAGGGGGGCGGCGAGCCAGGCAGCGTACGGACAGCCTTGAACCGGGGAATCACCACAGGGCGAAGGCCAGAACACGCCATCAGCTTACATCAACACACATACGTGCGTGATCAACACTTGTGTGCGATTTCTCAACACGAATAGATCACTTCGGCGACATCGGGAGCGCTGATCAGTGTGCCGCAGTGTCAACACAAATACACGCCACATCAACACTGATCCCCACTCCTGACGCGAAACGTGCCAGTTTCGGTGTGTTTCGTGCTGATGCCGCAACAGGCCGAAACGCCCGGCTAGGCCCTACGAGGCACCCCCTGCAACGATGGAGACACGCGCACGGCGAGACGTGGCTCCCGCCAACGCGCCACAACTTCCCCCACAGGCAGCTGGCCCGACCTTCACCGGTCGGGCCAGCTGCTTGCTCGAGAGGACACCATGCCCAGATCGCCACCGCACGCCGTCCCAACCCGCTCCTCCTCCGCACAACCCCACCCCCCGAAAGGACACCACATGTTCGAGCAGCAGCTCCAAGCACCTCCCAGCGAAGTCGCACTACCTACGCTCCTGACCATCAAGGCCTTCCACCACCACCTCAACGGCGCTCTCGGCATCAACGCCATCCGCGCCGCCGTCCGAGAGGGGCGCATCCGCAGCGTCCTCATAGGCGAGCGCAAGCGCCTCATCCCTGCCAGCGAACTCACCGACTGGCCGCATCGCGAGATCGGGAGAAACTGATGTCCACCACCGCCACGAACACCCACACGACCCCAGGTACGGAGCACACTCCGACAACAAGCCAACAGGACAGCCCAACATCAACCGCTCCCTGGCAGGATCGCGAACCGCTCGGCGCAACACCGACCAAACCCGACCCACTCGACACCGCACTCATACCCGACGCACTTCGAGACTACTGCGTGGACACGGCCGAGCGCTTCGGCGTCCCCGTCGTGCAGATCTTCGTCCCCACCCTTCTCTCGGCTGCATCGCTGACGGGACACACAGCGCTGCTGAACATGAAGCGCCTGGACACGGCGTTCCGCGTCCCGGCCAACCTGTACGGAGCCATCGTCAGTGAACCCAGCACCAAGAAGACCGCAGCGATCAAGGCCGGCACCCGGTTCCTCATGGACCTCGAGCAGCAACGGCTGGCCGAATACGACGCCGAGCGCATCCGGCGAAACAGCACACTGCAGACGCTGAACGCCCGGATTGAGGGAGTCGAGAAGGCTCTCGTGGCCGCCCAACAGACCGGCAACTCGACCAAGGTGACCACCCTGACAGCCGAGCACGCTGAGCTGCACGAAGAGCGGGCGAAGCTCGACCCACCACCGCCACGTCTTCAGGTCAGCAACGCAACACCCGAAGCGCTCACCAAACTCCTCGCCGAGAACCCCAGAGGTCTCCTTTACCAGAGCGACGAACTCAACACGCTCTTCGCGCAGATGAGGAAGCAAGGTTTCTAGGTCATGCGCCCACTTCTCCTACAGGCATGGAACGGGTTGCCGATCACCGAAGACCGCATTGGGCGCGGCACGACCCACATCGAGTCGGCAACCCTCAGCGTGGCCGGAGGCATCCAACCGGCGACGCTGCGAGCGGCGATGCCGAAGCTCAACTCCGCCAACGGCGAAGACGGCTTCTTCGCCCGCATGCAAGTCCTAGCTTGGATCGACCCCGATGACCTCAGCTACGACATCGACCGAGTGCCGGACGACGCCGCAGAGCAGCGCGCCCGTGCAGCCTTCGTGCACCTCGATCACCGCGCCAGCGAGCGGCAGGAGGCTATCGACGCAGGTGGGGAGCCGGAGGTCTTCACGCTCGCCGACGACGCCTACGAGCACATGACGGCGTACCGCCACAAGCTCCAGGACGACTCTCAGCACGCCGTGAGGCGCAAGCGCCACCTCTACGCCGCGCATCTCGGGAAGACAGCCGAGGTCGCCGGCCGCATCGCACTGAACCTGCACCTCCTCGACGCCGCGACCGGGACCCATGCTCCCCAAGTGACGCTGCGCACCGTCCAAAACGCCACGGCTCTCGCGGACTACTTCCTCCAGCATGCGCACCTGACGTACGGCCTGGACCTGCACCCAGAGCACGCCACGATCGAGTCCATCGCCCGCCTCCTGGAGAAGGGCGACGTCCACGGGCAAGCCACCCACACCCTCGCCACCAGGGTCAAGGGTGTGCCGAACACGGCGACAGCCGAACGCCTCCTCCAGTACTTCGTCGAACGCAACTGGCTGCGCATCCACGAAGTCCCCTCGAACGTGCCGGGGCGATCGACTCGCCAGATCGAACTTCACCCAGACCTGCGCCCTCTCACTGACGAGGACTCGAACGGGGACGAGTACGCAGCGCTCGACGCCTGACCACGGGTAGCGATGCTGCCCCCGCTACGGCACGCCGCTTGACCCACTTGACCCGCTTGACCATCCCCGCGTCCTGACGACGCCCGACAACGCATCCACTTCCCTCGAGGCCCGCCCACCAGCGGGCCTCGTCCTGTTGGAGACCACCATGACCAGACGAGCTCACGGCGAAGGCACCGTGTACAAGCACGCGACCAAGAACCTCTACATTGCGCAAGTCGACCTACCGCCAGGCGACGACGGCAAGCGGCGTCGCCGCAGCGCCTCCGGGAAGACGAAGAAGGAAGCCTTCGAGAGGCTGAGGGTCAAGCTTGACGCCATCGCGCACGAGGAGGCTGGCGTTACCGAAGCGGTGGTTGGCGAGGCGACGCGGGACTACCTGGAGCGCTGGTTCCGACACCGATCCACCAGCTGGTCTCCGCGCACCCGCGAACTCTACCGCCACCAGCTCGATCGCCACATCCTCCCCCACGTAGGCGATGTCCCGCTGACGGACCTCCGGCCGAGCCATGTAGTCGCCATGATCGATGCCATCGTCGCAAATGGCCACAAGGCCACCGCCAACAAGTGCCGAGGCTTCCTGTTCAGCGCGCTGAAGCAAGCCGTGCGGTGGGAGTTGATCGCCAAGAACCCGGTGGAGGCCACTGACCCGGTCAAAGAGGACCGCATAGACCGAGACCTCTGGACCACCAAGCAGGCCCTACAGTTCATCGAGCACCACCGGAAGCACCGACACTTCGCCGCCTTTTACCTCCTTCTGGTCGCTGGTGTACGCCGAGGCGAGTTGCTCGGGTTGCGATGGAGCGACGTCACCGAGGACGGCATCGCCATCCGTCAGGCTGTCACGGTCGTCGGCAACAAGGCCCTTGTCGGACCGACGAAGACCAAGGCCTCTAGCCGGTTCGTAGCCCTACCACCAGACGCCCTTGCCGTGCTCGCGGAGCACAAGGTCCGCCAGGACCAGGCCAAGGCCATCGTCGGCGACGCATGGACCCACCCAGAGCTCGTCTTCCCCTCCGAGACCGGTACCCCCATGCACCCCCGCAACTTCTACCGAGCCTGGACGGAAGCTGTTGATACGGCCGGCGTACCCCATGCTCGTGTTCACGACATCCGACACCTGAACATCACGCTGTCCATCCTGCGGGGCGACGACCCGAAGCTGGTGTCCGACCGAGCCGGCCACAGCAGCACCGCCTTCACGCTCGACCGCTACGCCCACGTGTTCCGGGAGCACCGCCAGCGCGGCGCACGATCGCTTGAGGACCTCCTAGGCAGCACGAGCACGCCAACCACCTCCGAACCACCCACCGAGACCAACCCCTGCGCCCTGGGTGAGGAAGGGGGCGGCATCGATGCCGACGCCTGACGTCGAACGAACCGACGAGGCACGACACTCCCCTCCGTCGTCCGCCACCTCCTGCAAGTTGGCAGACCATTGGCAGACCTTCGTGCCCACAGCAACGATCCCCCCGTACCGGTTGGTCGGGGGGATCGCGTCCCTGAAGGGATTTCTGGCTGGTGGGCGGTATAGGATTTGAACCTACGACCCCTCGCGTGTG
>SKPT01000435.1 GCA_007119405.1 Phycisphaeraceae bacterium | reverse complement strand
TGCCCAGCCTCGCCGACGCCGAGCGCCGCTTTGAGCGCGTCTGGCTGGATCACCGCCGCGGCTGGACCTCGCGCTACATCCACCCCGTGGACAACATGCCACACTACGGCTCAGGCATGATGCGCACCGCCGGCGACGTGGCGCTTCGCCTGATGCTCGACGCCCCCATCGAGGACCGCAAGCAGGCGGCGATCAACTACCTCCAGTGGGGCATCGACCTGTTCGCCATGTATGAAGCGGGTTTGCGCTGGTCCGGTGCCGGCGGTCACATGCACGGCCGAAAGCTGCCAATGGCGATGGCGGCGGTGCTGCTGGATCACGAGCCCATGAAGCAAGCCGTCATGCAGCGCGAGCACCCCGCCTACCCTGATCGCTACGACGCGGACGTCTGGCAGGAGGACTCGAGCGTCCACTACGCCGTGCCCGCCCGCCGCGTGCTCTGGGGCCAGCCGCGCGGCGGATACTGGCGTCGCCTGGCCGAGGGCCGGGGCCCGCGCAGCAGCCGCGATCCCGAGGGGTACATCGATGGCGGCGACAGCCCCGGCGGCGGCTACCAGCTCTGCTGCACCTCCATGACCTGGAAAGGCACCGCGCTCGCCCTGCACCTGATGCCTGAGCTGCGCGAGGTGTGGGACTACGAGCCGTTCCTGGACTACGTCGACCGCTGGGTCCACTTCGGCGCCTGGACGCTGCCGGACCCGTTCAACCGCGACGGCGAGCGCGACCCGGACGCCGGCGGCCGCTTCCCCGACGCCCACAACACCCGCGCCGACGAAGGCGGCTGGGACAGCAGCTTCGCCAACGCCATGTGGAGCCTGCACCGCGTCGAGGAAGCCGCGCCCATGCCGCACATCGAGCCCTACAACGCGACGTTGACCGGCAGCGTCACGGTCGAGCTGAGCTCGCCCCACCTGGAAGACGCGACGCTGCGCTACACGCTCGACGGCTCGCTGCCGGACGAGAACGCGCCGGTCTACGACGGCCCGATTGAAGTCACCGAGCCGACCACGCTGCGCGTCCGCGCCTACAGGGACGGTTATCTGCCCAGCGCCGCGAACCGCGCGGTGTTTGCCGCCGAGGATTGACGGCTCCGCCGCGGCGTGGCCCTGGACAAGCCGCGGTACGTCCCCAGCATCGCGAGCCATGCCTGCGGCGTGGTGCGCCTCAACTACGAGCACGCCCCAGCGGTTCGGCTGAACGGCTGGGCGACGACCCGCCGCTCGTGGTGTTGATGGACAACAGCCGCGACCGGCTCAATGCCATCCACAGCCGACTCGGCTGCTCCACGGAGGTGAGCGCTGGATCGACAGGCGTCGGCTGGCAGCCAGTATCCACCGCGTCGTACGCTCAACTCGCCTGGGCGCGGCTCGGTCTTGCCAGATCGGTGGTGGCGCCAGCGGTTCGATCCCCCTCGCCCTCCGCCGGCGGCCCCGGCTGCCGCAGGATGTCCAGCAGCAACCGCTCGGCCAGTTCGGAATCGACCAGTCCCTGCTCGCGCAGCTCTGCAAGCACCCGACGGTAGGGCCCGAGCCCCTTGGCCAGCGCCGCGCGGTGGTGGTAGTCCCCTTCGAGTCGCCGGTCGCGCAGGTATTGCATGGCGGCGAAGCCGCAGACGAACCAGAGCGGCAGGCAGGCGAGCAGTGCCAGACCGAGCGCCGCACCGCCGCCGATCCGCCCCACCAGCAGCGGCGGCAGCAGCCCCGCCATCAGCGTCGACAGCGCGGCCGCGGCCACCGTCAGCCCAAGCCAGCGCGTGCGCTGGCGCTGAAGCTGGCCGGCGAGTGACTCGAAGGGCTGACTCAGCCCGCCGTCGGTCAGCTCGCCGAACATCGCTTCGAGGCGCTGCTGGATCTGCCCGTTGCGCTCGGTGAGCGTGGCGGCCTGCTTCTCGATCTCGGTCAGGCGCTCGCCGGTGCGCTGCTGCATCTCGTCCAGCGTTGTTTGGGCCTCTTGACGCCACTGTCGCAGCCGTTCGATCTGCTCCTGGACGCCGGGCAGCGCCTCGTCCGCCTGCTGGCGCGCTGCGTTCATCTGCTCGAGCAATTGCTCGGCCTGGCGCCCGAGCTGTCGCAGGTTTTCGATCACCTGCTGCCCCATCTCGGATCGCTGCTGCGCCTGGTCGGCCGACTGTTGTGTCGTCTGCGCGGCCTGCTCGGCGACGGCGGCGGCCTGTTGCACGGCTTGGCACGTCGATTCCGCCTGCTCACGCAGTGCCGCCGCCTTGTCTCGCTCCGCATTCAAGCCCGCCAACGCCTTCTCGGCGGCCTTGTCCCGCTGCTGCGCCGAGGCGCGATGCTGCTGCTCAAGCTCCGCCAGCGAGGCGGTGGCGTTTTCGATCGCTTCGACGGCCTGCTCGTGGCGCTGGTGCGCCCCATTGGCCCGCGCGGTCATGTCCGAGACCAACGCGATGAGCTGGTTACGCGCCTGCTCGGCGCCCTGCCGCGCCACTTCGGTCTGTTGACAGGCCTCGGCGGCCTGGCGCTGAAGCTGCTTGAGTTCCTGGAGCTGGCCCTGGACATCGCTCTGCTGGCTCTGGATCGATTCGGCCGTTTCGCTTGACGAGGCCTGCATCTTCTGCATCGCCTCCAGCGCCTGCCGCGCCGCATCACGTTCCTGATCCATCTCCGCCGCCAACCGCTGGACCGAATCACGCTGGCCGCGCAACGATTCGAGCAACTCGCCCGCATCCTGCTCGTGCTGCTTCAAGCTGGCCTGGGCCGAAGCGCCCATCTGCTCAAGCCGCCTGGCGAGGCTCCGGGCCTGTTCAAGCGCCTCGTCCTGCCTGCTGCGGATGGACTTGACGATCCCATTGATCTCTGCGTCCAATTCCTCGGCGCGCTGCCGCGCGGCTTGCCCCGCTTCCAGCAGCTCCGTCAGCGATTGACCGTTCTGCCCCGCCGTCTCGACCTCCTGCTCAATCGCTCGCGCCGCGCGCTCCGCTTCGTCGTGGTGCTGACGCAGGCTCGTCACCAGCTCCCGGGTCGAGTCACGACGCTGCTCCAGGTCGCGCGTGAGCTGCTCAACGGCCGTCTGTTGCTGCCGCGCCGACTCGACGAGGCTGGCGAATTGCTCCTGTTGTTGACGTGCCTGCTCGACAATCTGCTCGGCGGCCTGCGCCTGCTCGGCCAGGCGCTGCTCGTGCGCCTTCCGCTGGTCCGTCAACTCCTCTTCGAGCTGCTGCATGCTCTGGGCGGCGTCGGCCTGGCGGCGGCGCAGCGCCGCGAGCTGCTGCTCGGTGGTGCTGGTTGCCTGCTCGAACTGCTCACGAAGCGCTTCGCTGTTGTGCTCGTACGCCTGTTGCAGGGCGTCGAGCTGCTCCTGGCCGGTCGCTTCGATCTGGTCGATGCGCGCCCGCGCCTTCTCGCCGACGCCGTCAATCTGCGCGACCACCTCGCCGAGCTGCCGATCCAGCGCCAGCACCGTCTGGCGCAGCCGGCTGGCGTCGAGTTCGCCGGCCATCAAGCCGGTCTGAAGACACAGGCCGTGGAGCTTGTCGACCTCCCGCAATGCCTCGAGCGCCTCGTCGCCATCGGGCTCCGTCGGCATGGCGGTCAACTGCTGGACCGCCCGGTCCAGTTGCGACTCGATCTGCTCACGCGAGGTCAGCGGCACGGCCAACAAATCATTGCGGCGGAGCATGCCCTCGAGCGTGAAGAGAAACGCCTTAAGCGTCCGCAACGTGGCGTCCACGTTGCCCAACTCGACGCGGGCGTGCTGGTTGAGCGCTCGCCCCAGCCCGGTCAGCCGCGACTCGAACAACTCGCGCAGGCCGGAGACCGCTTTACGCATCGGCTGAATCCTTCGGGTTCGGGATGACCTCGCCTGACGTACCTCGCGTCAAAGCCGGCAGGGCCACCGCGTCGACATGGCGCAGTCTAACGTGTGGCCAACCGTCGATAAGGCAGCCCGACGCCAGGGGCGTTGTCGCACGAGCCCCGTCTCGCGGCCCGTGCTTGGCTGCTTCAATGGGGATATGAGCCGCTTGAAGAAATTTGCCGGCT
>SKPT01000171.1 GCA_007119405.1 Phycisphaeraceae bacterium | reverse complement strand
TGCATCGCCTCCGCCCCTGCCGGGGCGGAGATCGTTCACGCTGCTGACAACCACGCGTTGCGCTGCGCTCCTACAACCCGTCGCCCCTTTCAGGGCGATCCCGGAAATCCCGGATGAACTTTTTTCTCACCCCCCCGCCCGCTTGGCCGGATACCCCAGCGCCGTCAGCTCCGCCATGACCGCCTGGCAATGATCGCCCTGGACCTCCAGCCCATCGTCGCGCACCGCCCCGCCCGCCGAGCAGCGCCGCTTCAGCCGCTTGACCAGCCCCGGCAGATCCGACGCCACCGGGTCCAGCCCCGTCACCACCGTCACCCACTTGCCGCGCCGCTTCTCCCGCCGCACCCGCGCCGGCTGATCGGCAGGCAACACGACGTTGCCCCGGGCATCACGCGGACAGGTGCACCGATCGCTCGCCTGCCCGCAAGCGGCGCAGGTCACCGGCCGCTCCAACGGCGTGCCATCGAACAGACCCATGCCCCCATTCTAACCGCGTCCCGCCACCGCCCGGCCACCGCCGCGCCCCACAACCACCACCCCTCCACGTCCAGCCCCCGGCGAGACACGTCCAACTCTGCATTCTGAATTCTGAATTCCTGGGCGCCCCCTATCCCCGCGCCTTGTTGTACAGCTTCTGCGCCATCTCAAACACCTCCTCCGGGTGATACTCCGGCGCGAACGCCGAGCCGATGCCATCGAGCGGGACATGATCGCCCATGGGCTCCGGCGGCCCGTCGACCACCTCGCACCGCCCGCCGTCCGGGCTCTCGCCTTCCCAGATCGCGTCCAGGTGCTTGTAGTCCTCCGGGCTCAGCCGATACAGCTTCGTGTGGCTGGCCATGTCCATGTACTTCTTCGCCTCGGGGAACGTCTCGTTGCCGATCTTGGGGATCGGCAGCATGTCGTTCATCTTCGTGCCCGTGAGCTTCTCCAGCGCCTTGCCATACGCCGCGGCGTGCACCCCGCCGCGCACGAACAGGTATCCCAGCATCTCCCGCGCCGCCGGGTCCTTGGTCATCTGGTACACCCGCAGCTTGTTCGTCCTGGCCGTGTTCTCCAGGAAAAAGTTGTGCAGCAGGTCCAGGATCAGGTTCCCGCTACTGAAGACGTAATCGCCCGTCCACGGCTTACCGCCCGCGTCCACCGGCAGCGCGTTGCGCCCCGCCGCGATGAAGTGGGCCGGATTGTACTGGTTGACCGTGTCGGTCACGTCGTGGATCGGGGTGGCCCGCACCTCGCCGTCGTTGTCGCCCGAGCCCGCCGGCCCGTTCAGCAGCGAGTTGATCGCCGCGCCGACGAGCTGAATGTGCCCCAGCTCCTCCGCGGCGATGTTGGCCACCAGCTCGTAGTAGGGCCCGAGCTTGGCCTTGCCGCGCAGGTTCATGCTCTGCGTGAAGTAGTTGTTGAACGTCGACATCTCCCCGAAGCGCCCGCCCATCAGCTCCTGCACCGCCGACGCCGACTCCGGATCGACGCGCGTGGACGCGGGCAGTTCCACCGGCAGCTTGTCAATGCGCAAAAACATCGCCAACCCCCTTTCGCGGGTTCTCAACGTCCACGCAGAGCTCCTGCCGCTGCCCGAGCCTAGGCGCCCGCATCGGCCCGGACAACCACCGACGTCTGGGTGCCACTGACAAGGTCGTCGTCGGCCTTGTCAGTGCGTGACGCCATCGACGCGCGTCGCACACTGTCGCACTGACAAGCTCCACGGACTCCGCTTGTCAGTGGCGCCCAACGCCGTGAACGATCATGTGGCGGCGCTGATGTAGGGTGGGTAGAGCGCAGCGATGGTTGCGGCACCGGCGAACGCCGGTAAACCCACCGGTCGCGGCGGGGATCCCCGGCCAGCGTGGTGGGTTTCGCTGCGCCCTACCCACCCTGCAGCCAGAGTTCACGGCGTTGGGCACCCGATGGCCAACATTACTTGCGCGATGGTGCCTCGAGCACCTGCCCCGCCGCCTCCAGCTCCGGCCGCAGCGCGTCGTAGCCCACCTCCTGCAAGGCCGCCCCCTCACCCAGGGCCAGGTCCATCGCCAGCGCCGCCGACTCGCCCAGGATCATGAACACCGGCTCCATCCGCACCGACCCGAAGGCGATGTGGCTCGTCGACACGCACACCGGCACCGCCAGGTTCGCCACGCTGCCCCGCGGCGGCACGATGCACCGATAGCTGATCCCGTACGGCCCGGCCGGCGGCACCTGCACGTCCCCCTCGTTCAGCACACGCCCGTCACGCACGAAGCGCGAGACGTTGTGCGAGTCCACCGTGTACGAGCCCATCCCCACCGGGTCCTCGCACGCCGCGCGGTGCATGCAGTCATGCTCCGTCAGCACGTAATCCCCCACCATCCGCCTCGCCTCACGCACGTACAACTGGTGCGGCCAATGCCCCGTCTCGACGAACTCGTCCGACGCCAGGCCCCATCGCCCGTACGCCTCGCGGTAGCGCCCCGGCACCGAATCGTCGTTGGCGAAGAACCAGTACAGCCCCTGCTGATACACCCGGTGCGCCTGGAAGATCGCCTCCCGCTGCGCGTACGACGCCTCCGGCCAGGCCCAGTTCGCACCGATGTAGTCGCTGCTGAACGGCCCATGGTTGTTCGCGTCCACCTTGTGCCGCACGCTCAGGCGGTCAAACTTCGCCAGCTCGCCATCGTCGCGCAGCGTCTCGTTGTACCGGTTCTTCTCGCTGTGATACCACCGCGCCCCGAGCACGTACTCGCTGGCGTCATATCCCGCCGGCTTGCGCCACGCCACGCGCAGCTCCGGCTTGTCCGTCAGGCACACGCGGAAGTTGTACGCCTGGATGCGATGATCGCCCGAGCCCGCCGGCCCGATCTCGCCCTCGTGAACCCACGGCAGCGTCCCCGACGCCGCCTCGCCCGTCTCCACGTACGGATCCACCGCGTGCGAAAACTGGTGCTTGTCCCGCGGCTGCACGCCGTTGAGCGTCTCGCCATACACCGCGTTCGACTCGCGCCCGATCGTGTGGGGCACGCCCGCCTTCGCCAGCAGGTCACCCTCATACGTCGCGTCGACGAACATCCTCGCCCGCACCTCCAGCCCCGAGAGCATCCGCACCGCCACGATGCGCTGGCCATCGACTTCCACCTTGTCCAGGTACTGGCGATGATGCACCGGCACGTCATGCTCGGCCGCCCACGCGTCCATCACCTGCTGCGCGACGCCCGGCTCGAACAGCCATTCCTCGTCACGCCCGTAGCGCCGGCCGCACGCCTGGTAGAAGCGCCGCGACATCCCGCCGATCACGTGCTTCTTGCCCGAGTCGGTCCAGCTCAGCCCGCCGGTGGTCATCCCGCCCAGGTAGACGCCGGGGTTCAGCAGCACCACCGACCGCCCGCGCTGCGTCGCCACGCACGCCGCCACCACCCCCGACGCCGTCCCGCCATACACGCACACGTCAACGTCCAGCCGACGCTCGTCGCGCTGGATCCACTGCGGCCGAAAATAGTGCGGGATCGTCTCGCTCACGACAGGCTCCTTGGCTGCGGAGCCCGCCAACTTACCCGCCCATCCCCACCTTCACAAACGACGCTCGGGGGTGCCACTGGCGGCGTGCCCGCCAGTGCGCAGGCGCACCGAAGCCCATCTGCCCTGCAAACGCCTTCTTGTCGCACGATTTCGACCGACCACGCCGTCGGCGGCGCCGAGGCGACAAGCCGCCAGTGACACCCACCTTACCGCGTCGCTCGTTGGCCACGAATCGGACGTGCACGCCGCCCCCTTCGTCAATCCGCCGGCCCGCCGCGGATCGCCTCGATCAGGCTCGACACCGGCCCGGCCTTGTCCAGCACCGCTTCGGCCCCCGCCTCGCACAGCCGCTGCGTCGCGTCCGGCTCGGGCATCATCGTCGTCGCGATCACCCGCACCGCCCCCAGCTCTTGCCGCAACTGCTCCACCCGCTTCGCCGCACGCCCCACGTCCATCCCCACGTCCACCACCACCACGTCCACCTGCCCCGTCAGCGACGACAGCGCCTCGCCCT
>SKPT01000569.1 GCA_007119405.1 Phycisphaeraceae bacterium | reverse complement strand
TCGCTCATGTCTATACGGATGAGGTTCTCCTCGGAATCGAAGAGCGCCTCGGCGAGTGTCTTGGCCAGCTCGGTTTTCCCGACGCCGGTAGGCCCGAGGAAGATGAAGCTGCCGATGGGCCGGTTCGGGTCCTTGATGCCGGAGCGGGCCCGCAGCACCGCATCCGCCACGAGCTGCACGGCCTCGTTCTGGCCGACGAGACGGCGGTGGAGCACCTCGTCAAGACGCAGCAGTTTTTCGCGTTCGCCCTCCACGAGCCGGGCCACGGGGATGCCGGTCCAGCGGCTGACGATCTGGGCGATTTCCTCCTCGGTGACTTCCTCGCGCAGCAGCCGTGCCTCGCCGGTGTCCTCGTGCTCGATGCGTTTTTCCTCCTCGCGGAGGCGGTTTTCGAGTTCGGGCAACCGGCCGTGGCGCAGCTCCGCCACGCGGTTGAGGTCGTATTCGCGCTCTGCTCTTTCGATTTCACGGCGGACGCCGTCTATCTCCTCGCGGATTTGCTGGACACGCTGGATGACCTGCTTCTCCGCGTCGTACTGCGCGCGGAGTGTGTCCGCCTGTGAGCGCGCTTCCTGGAGTTCCTTTTGCAGTGTCGAGAGGCGGTCGCGCGAGGCTTTGTCCTTTTCCTTCTTGAGTGCGGCCTCCTCGATTTCGAGCTGCATGACGCGGCGTGTCGCGGCGTCCAGCTCCGCCGGCATGGAGTCAATCTCCGTGCGGATCATGGCGCACGCTTCGTCCACGAGGTCTATCGCCTTGTCGGGCAGGAAGCGATCCGTGATGTAGCGGTGCGACAGGGTCGCCGCGGCCACGAGCGAGTTGTCTTGTATATGGACGCCGTGGTGCACCTCGAACCGCTCGCGCAGGCCGCGCAGGATGGAGACAGTGTCCTCGACCGTTGGCTGCTCGATCAGGACGGTCTGGAAGCGGCGCTCCAGCGCGGCGTCCTTTTCGATATGCTTGCGGTATTCGTCGAGCGTCGTCGCGCCGATGCAGTGCAGCTCCCCGCGGGCGAGCATGGGCTTGAGCATGTTGCCGGCGTCCATCGAGCCTTCGGCCTTGCCGGCGCCGACGATGGTGTGCAGTTCATCGATGAACAGCAGGATGCGGCCTTCACTCTCGCGGATTTCGCTGAGCACGGCCTTGAGCCGTTCCTCGAACTCGCCGCGGTATTTGGCGCCGGCGACAAGCGCACCCATGTCGAGTGCGAAGACCGTCTTATCCTTCAGCCCCTCGGGCACATCGCCGCGGACGATGCGCTGGGCGAGGCCTTCGGCGATGGCGGTCTTGCCCACGCCCGGCTCACCGATGAGCACGGGGTTGTTCTTGGTGCGGCGGGTGAGGATGCGGATGACGCGTCGGATTTCGCCATCGCGGCCGATGACCGGGTCGAGCTTGCCCTCGCGTGCGGCCTCGACGAGGTCGCGGCCGTAGCGTTCGAGCGCTTCGTAGGTGCCTTCCGGCGAAGCGCTGGTGACGCGCTGGTGGCCGCGGATCTGGCTGAGGGAGTTGAGCACCGCATCGCGGGCGATGCCGAGCGTGTGGAGGATGCGGCCGGCCGCGGTGTCGCTGCGCTTCTGATCGAGCATCGCGAGCAGCAGGTGCTCGACCGAGACATACTCATCCTTCAGCCGCTTGGCCTCCTGCTCGGCGTCGACGAGCATTTCAGCAAGTGCGTTGCTCAGCACGATCTTGCCCTGCTCGACGCCGCGCGCACCGGGGCCGGAGACGCTCGGGCGACGGTCGAGCTCGCGTTCGAGCTCGGTGGCCACGACGTCGGCGGGGCGGTTGAGCTTCTTAAGCAGGCGCGGGATGAGGCCTTCCTCCTGTCGGCACAGCGACAAAAGCAGATGCTCGTTATCCACCTGCGCGTGGCCACGTCGGATGGCCTCGGATTGGGCCTGCGTGAGGGCTTCCTGTGACTTTTCGGTAAGTTTATTTATATCCATGATTCATGGTCCTTTTCAGCTTAACGGGACTTTCTCGGTTCAAAGTCAGCGCAAGCCTCCTGCAACTGTTCGAACAGCTTGCGCTGCTCATCGTTCAGCTTCGCGGGCACCACGATCTTTGCCCTCGCGAGCAGATCGCCGCGCTGTCCGTTGGGCGCCTGCCCGCGCTGTCGCGGCAGGCCGCGGCCCTTGAGCCGTAGCTTCTGGCCGCTCTGGGTTCCCGGCGGGACGGTGAGCGTGGCCTGCCCGTCGATGGTCGGCACGGAGACCTTCGCCCCGAGGGCCGCTTCCCAGGGCGCCAGCGGCAGGTCAACGATGAGGTTGTGGCCGTCGACGCTGAACGTGCCGTGGGGTGCGATGCGGATGGTCAGCAGGACGTTCTCGCCTTTCAGCCGCATCTTCGACCCGTCGGTGGTGCCGGCGGGGATTTTCACATCGAGCGTCTTCGTCTGGCCGTCCGGCGTGGTCAGCTTCACCTGCCGGCTGCTGCCATGGCACGCTTCTTCGAGCGTGATGGTGAGTTCGGCCTCGCTCGGCGGGTGTTCGGCCCCGGCGCCCATGCCGGCGCCGCCGGCTCCCATCTGCTCGGTGAAGTCGCCGAACATGCCGCCGCGCGTGCCGCCGCTTCGTGCGCCGCTGCGTGCCCCCCCCTGCGCCCCGGCCTGTCGCAGCAGTTCTTCGAATGGGTCGGCCCCGTCGGCCCCACCGCCGCGGTTGGCGAAGAACATCTCGAAGAACTCGCTGAAGCCGCCGGGTGAGAACCCGCCGCCGCGGCCACCGCCGCCGAAGCGGAACTCGTAGCGCTGCCCGCCGCCGCCCGGCGGTGGGGTGAACTCCTGCCCCGCCTTCCAGTTGGCCCCGAGCTGGTCGTACCTGCTGCGCTTCTCGGGGTCCTTGAGAACCTCGTAGGCCTCGTTGATCTCGCTGAACTTGTGCGAGGCGTCGGGGTCTTCCTTGTTCACATCCGGGTGGTATTTGCGCGCAAGCTTTCGGTAGGCGCGATGGATCTCATCCTGCGAGGCATCGCGGCTGACACCGAGCGTCTGGTAGTAGTCTTTGAACTTCACACTCATATCAATCATTCTTCCCCATCGTGTCCGACGTTTGGACCGATCCCTGAGGCTGGCGATGGCGACTCCCGCGTGGGTCGGTCGCCCGCCATACATTTGTATGCAAACGGCGCGCCGGAGGCCGCAAAATGTAAATTTCTTGCAATCAAGGGATTGCGAAATGCGAGCCGGTCCGGCTCGGGCGTTCGCCTGCCATATCGGCAGGCGAGCCGGTCAACGTCGGCCGTTCGGGCGGCATTGCGGGACGAACGCATGCTGGCTGGGGTGGCCATGCGGCGAACCCCGTGTCACGGGCCACCATGGCCACCGGCTGCGGACAGCCGCTGACGCAGCTTGCCGGGTTGGCAGCTACAAGCTTTTTGCCTTGGCGGCATGGGCCGGCAGGGCAAACGCAGGAGATGTGGGCGTGGCGGGGCGGTCACTCCACGGTGACGCTCTTGGCGAGGTTTCGCGGCTTGTCCACATCGTGGCCGCGCAGCACCGCCGCGTGGTAGGCGAGCACCTGGAGCGGGATGACCGTCAGCAGCGGCTGGAGGGCTTCGGGGACGGCGGGGACGTAGAAGACATCCTCGCTGTACTGCGTGATCCGCTCATCGCCCTCGGTGGCCACGGCGATGATCCGGCCGCCGCGGGCGCGGACCTCCTCGATGTTGGAGATCACCTTCTCGTACTGGCTGCCCTGCGTGGCGACAAAGACCACGGGCATGCCCTTGTCGATCAGGGCGATCGGGCCGTGCTTCATCTCCGCCGCGGGCATGCCCTCGGCGTGGATGTAGGAGATTTCCTTCAGCTTCAACGCCCCCTCGAGCGCCACGGGATAGTTGTAGCCGCGGCCGAGGAACAGCCAGTTGTCGCGGTCGATGCAATGTTCGGTGCAGGCGCGGATGTGATCGAACTGCTCGAGCACGCGTTCGATGTGGCCGGGCATCTGGTCGAGCTCAGTGATGTAGCTTCGCACGACCTCATCGGAGAGGAAGCGGCGCTTGCCGAT
>SKPT01000496.1 GCA_007119405.1 Phycisphaeraceae bacterium | reverse complement strand
TGGATGGGCCTGTTCGCTCAGGCCTCCAGCGTCCGGAGTTTGCTGCGGTGGGTCCATTTTCAGCGCCGATTCAGCGCCCTTCGACTGCCCGAGGTGGGTCCCGTTTGCATGCCGATCACCAGGGCGATGCTGTGCACGGCCGCGCCGTCCTCGATCGACAGCTCCCCCACACCATGGTTGCCGACGTAGTGGCGCGTGCCGGTCCACTGGGTACCCGGGTTGCTGAGGGTGGCGATGCCGGTGCTGCCGGCGTGACGGCCCAGGTCGTTGTGCGACCCGCCCACGAGCGTGGCCCCGGCCGTCATCTCGAGCTCGCCGGTCCCGGAACCGATCCCGAAGAAGGTGCCTTCACCCAGGCCGAGGACCTCGCCGCTGTCGGAGAAGGCCAGCCAGCCGCCGGTTCGGGCGACGCTGCCACCGTTGAGGAACAGCCGCGAGGCTGTCAGTTGGCTGCTCGGTCCCAGCGTGACCTCGCCGGCGTGCCAGACGCGCATGCTTCCGTCAACGTGGACCTGGCCCTGATCCTCGACGTTCAGTGTCGCATGCCCGCCCGGGGTCGCCCATCGCCCGCCCACGAACAGCGAGGCGACGCGCCAGGTGGACGGATTGTCCTGCGCGTCCGTGCCGCTGACGGTGGCGTGTCCGTCGGCGTTGTCATGGACCGCCAGCGCCGCGGCGTGATCGCTTTCGACCCGCCCGCCACCCGTGATCGTGAGCGTCCCTGTGCCGGTGCCCCGGCCGATGTCAAACGCGCTTGTAATGGTCGACAGATCGGTCGACAGGTTGACGCCGCCGTCGTGGTGCAGCACCTGCCCGCCGTCGACCATCAGGTCCGCCGCCAGCAGTCGGCTGTCGCCGCCGTCGAGCTCGATCTGACCCCCGCCCCAGACGTGGATCGTCTGCCCGACCTGGAGCCGGGCCCCCTGCTCGATGTTCACGAGCCCCTGCCCGCCTGCGGCACCGCTGGATCCGCCCACGAACAGCGACTCCCCGATCATCCATTGAGCGTCCGCCCCCGCCAGAAAGGCCTCGCCCCGGCTGACGGGGATCAACGGCTGATAGCCCAAGTAGGCGTTGCGACCCGTCACCACCGTCCCGCCCGGCGCCACGAACAACTCGCCGTGGCCGCCATAGCCGACGTACATGTCGCGCGAAAAGTCTGCTGTGGCGCCGCCGCCAACGCCCAGCTCGCCGCGGCTGCTGAAGCTCGGGAACAAGGCGCTGGCGTTGAGCCCCAGCACCGCGTCCACTCCCGCCAGCGTTCCGCCCGCGACCGCCAACACCCCCAGTCCCGGAATGACCCCTTCCGTCGTATGAAACCCCTGCCCGAGCACCAGCGACGCGCCCTGGTCCGGGTCGCCGTCACCGTGCAACTGATACGTCGTGTTGGGTCCCAGGTTGAACATGATCCGATGTTGGGGGATCAGGAGACGGTCGCTGGCCGGAGACGTAAGAGTGTCCGGCGAGAAATGCACGATCAACAGGCTTCCGTCATCCGCCCGGAAGAAGCGCGCAATGTCGGCATCGCCCGGGACTCCGCTGGGATCCCAGTTTTCCGCCGTGTAGTAGTTGCCACCGGTGTCGAGCGTCCAAACATGCACGCCGTCATGGTCGCCGTGGACGCTGGGGGTGGGGGCGAGGATGAGGCCGATCAGCGCCAACGCGACCACGCGGCCAGTGAGCCCGGAGAACTTGATGGTGCACATGAATCAACCCCTGGCTTGAAGGTGCGAAACGGTCGACTGCCGCGCCAGCGGCCCGGCCGAGGCACACAACCCGCCACCCGAACTCATGTTGTGCAGATGAAAGACAGGAAGAACATGTCTGCCTTGCGGATCCGGAGATCAGCAACCGCCACAAGAGGACGGTGGGTCCGACTGCCAGTCCAGAGGCGAGGAACCGCCGAAGTGGTTGAGGGCTGAAGGATCCGCGCCATTACGGCGCAGCAGGCCTGGTTGAACCAGACGGTGGCGGGCAGACGCGAAAAGGTCGGTTGTCATCGGTCCTCCCTCGTCGCCGCATGGAGTTGCGGCGGGCTGCCACCCACCCCTGCGGATGACATCTCCGAAATGAGCAGAGGGGTTGAAACCTACGTTACCCACAACGCCGTCAAAGGGCAACAAAAATCTGCCCCGTTTACCAGAGCCAGGCACCGTCGTGTCTTGGCCTTCCCCCTCCGGCCACCGCTCCCGCGCCCACGACGCCTTGTGCTTGATCCAGCATCCACCAAGGGTGCACGTGCAGCAACGGCCGAAGCGGCCTCACGGTGTAGACGCCCGTTGGCCGGCACCTGCGGGGCCAGATGCGGCAAGGTCGCCGCAACGTGCGCCTCCGCCATGGGGCTTACCGGATATACCGCGGCGGCGTCAGATCGTCCACGTCGAGGCCCGTTGCTGCGTTTCCGTCCAGGCCACGCCCGGCCCACGCGGCACATCGCCGCTCACAGGTTCCAGCGTGCCCTGGCGACCGGTGCACCGTCTCGCTCGTAGATCAGTTCGACCCTCATGCCTCCCCCTGCGCAAACCCACGTTGGCACTTGTCGCCGCCGACACCGGCCGCGCCGGTCGCCGCCGTTTTACCAGAACCTCGCGCCGCGTGGCCCTCGCCGCCGCAGCAGCAACAGGCCGCCTAGGCCCAGCAGCGCCAGCGAGCCGGGCTCGGGCACGCTGGTCGACCCACCACTGACCAGCAACTGCACGAACGGCGCCACGTCGGCGGTGTCAAACGCGCCGTCCTGGTTGATGTCACCCAGGGCGATCATCGTCGCCTCGTCGACGCCGAACTGGACCATGTAGCCGTCCGGGTCCGTCAGCGCCTGCACGAACGGCGCCACGTCAGCCGTGTCAACGGCGCCGTCGATGTTCATGTCGCCGAGCAGATGATCTGCGACGACCGTGAGCTCACCCGTGGTCAAGAGGTGATCCCCCCACGCCAGGCCCTCGTCGAGCGGCGGAAGCGTGAGCTGGCTGAACTCTCCCTCGACGGCCGAAAAGCTGAGCACGTCGAAACGGTCGCCAAGCTGAGGTTGAAAGTCATCGAGGAGCACGACGTTCAGGCGGCCGGCGACGCTGAGCAGGCCGGCGACGTCAAGGGCGTCATGCTGTGTGCCGCGGTCGACGCCGGCGATCTCGATCTCCAGGTCGGCATGCGTTCCGAGGTGGACGTTGCCGCCGAAGCTCGCCACGCCAGGGCTGGTGCCGGGCGTCATGCCGGCTTCAAAGTAGACGTCGCCGGGGCCGGAGATTCCAGAACCCGCGAAGGCGCCGAAGAAGGTGGCGGAGCTGTTGGCGGCGACGCGGAACAGGCCGCTGGCGTTGTGGACGTCTGCCCAGAACGTGGCCCCGGCATCGCCGCCGATGGCAATGCCCACGTCCGGATCCCCGGTGGCGTTGATCAGCTCGCCATGGACGTCCGTGGGGCCGCTGAAGCTCATCTGCCCCTCGTTGAACAGCCAGGGCATCAGGACGGCCCCGTGGCCGGCGATCAAGCCTTCTGGATCATTCTCGAAGGTGCCGCCCTCGGCGACTTCGACGGTGCCGCCCAGCAGTTCGATCCGCCCGCTGTTGGTGTGCCCGGAGCCGGCGAACGTGAGCGTGTCGCCGGCCGCCACGCGGATCTGCCCGCCGGTGCGGTTGTCCAGCGCCATGCTGATCCGCCCGTGCCCACGGACCATGCCGGTGTTGACGAGCGTCGAGCCGCTGACGCGGCTGGCCACCCCACCGTCGAGCCACAACGTGCCCGCGTTGTCAAGGACGTTGGCTTGCACCTCGCCCCCGGTGACGGCCAACTCCCCGCTGCCGGCGACAACGATCGTATCGGTGACGTGAACACCGCGATCCGCGTCGAGATGCAGGTGCGACCCGAGCAGCCCGCCGCTGTCGATTGAAAGGTCATCGCCGGTCAGCGCGAGTGTGCCGCTGCGGAAGTCCAGCAGCGACGTACTTCCCGTGAGCGAGCCGGTGGAGAACTGCCCGCCGTCGAGCACCAATCCCGTCTGAAGGTTGGTTTCG
>SKPT01000331.1 GCA_007119405.1 Phycisphaeraceae bacterium | reverse complement strand
CATTCAAAGGAGAACGACGATGAAGAAGGATGAGATCAAGATCGGACGCCACTACAGCGCCAAGGTCAGCGACAAGCTGACCGTCGTCCGCATCGACGCGGAGAATCTCCGCGGCGGTTGGGACGCCACCAACGTCGCCACGGGTAAGAAGGTCCGGATCAAGAGCGCCCAGCGCCTGCGCGGCACGGCCAGCGCGCCCAAGGCCGTCCCGGGCGCCACTGGCGGCGACGGCGCCCGGGCGACGGACGCTACCACCGGCGCTGCCGGGGCCGACACGGGCCAACAGGGCGGAAACGGTGGCAAAGGTGGCGGGGGCGGCCGGGCGAAGAAGAAGCTCACGAAGCAGGAGCGCGACGCGCTCCGCGGCCAACACAAGGCCGACCAGGAGAACGCCCGCGTGCGCGACGAGCGCGACGCCAGCGCCGATGGCATGACCGCCAGCGAGCGGGCGATGGCCGAGTCGGAGAAGGACAAGCCCGCCGCCAAGCCGCGCAAGAAGCGCGAGGGCATGTCCTGCCTCGACGCCGCCGCCAAGGTGCTCGCCGAGTCGGACCGCCCGCTGAACACGCAGGAGATGGTCAGCGCGATGTTCGGCCGGGGCTATTGGCACAGCGAAGCGCCCACGCCGCGGGCGACCCTGTACTCGGCGCTGCTGCGCGAGATCCAGAAGAAGGGCAGCGAGTCCCGTTTCACCAAGGTCGAGCGCGGCAAGTTCGCTCTCGCTGGCGGGGAGGAGAGCTGAACCATGCGACGCCGCACCGAGAACCGAACCATCGAATTCCGCGCCTCGCCCGGCGGTGCGCTGGAGCGCGTCGTCGCCCTGCCCGACGGCCGGCAGTACGTTCACCGCTGCTCGGAGCAGAGCTTCCGCCAGGTCGCCGAGTACCTCGACGACCACCGCGATCTCGTCACCATGACCTCCATCGCCGACGCGCTCGACGCGCCGCTGACGCAGGTCAACGTGGCGCTGGAGCTGCTCAAGGAGCGCGGCATGCTGCTCCCGGCCGACGGCCGGCGCAGTCACATCCCCGAGGGCTACCGCAGCGCCTTCTTCGAGCACGCGATGACGGAGTTCTACGCCCTCATCGAAGGCCATCCGCCCGAGTTTCGCCGGTGATGGTCCCTTCCCCTACGCCCTACGACCTCGGTCTACCGGGCCGGGGTTTTTTCGTGCAAGGCGCCGGCCTCGCGTCGTCGCTTCAACTCCGTCAACATGTCCGTGGCCATCCCGTCCGTGACCAGTTCGTGCTCGCACAACTGCGCGACGGCCCAATCAAAGAATCGCCGGCCCATGTCCGAGCGAAGCAGCCCCATCGCCTCCACCACCGCCTCGTGTAGCGCCTTGCTGTCCTTGGGCATGCCCACCGCGTCGGTTGGCGACGTGCCCATCAGGTCCATCTCGATCCATTCAACCAACTCGTCCGCATCCACGTCGGGATCCGTCGCCAGCGCCTCGGCGACTTCGCCGGCGACGTACACGCACGGCGGCATGTCGCCGCTGCTCATCTGCCCGCCATACGTCTTCTGCTCGCGCGGATCCGTGACATCGTCCCGCCGGTAGATGCAGGCCCTGGCGAACTGGACGCCTCTCATGCAGGCGACCGTCAGGTGCCCGGCTTCGTGAATTGCCGCCTGCCGCCGATCGTGTGCCCAAACAGCTTCCATGTCCATACATTCTCCTCCTTGCCCATGGAACATTGATTCCCATGCGAACGCCCACCTCCGCGCCGCTATGCGACACCGGCCGCCGACGCCGTTGCCACCACGGCACCATCGACCTCCAGCGGCCGCGGTGGGGCGATGACGTGCCTGCTGATGGGTGCAGCCGCCCAGCGCTCGACCGCGAGCAGCCAGGCCGGCAACACCAGCCGAGCGAACGCCTGCCGATCCCGCACCTCGGGCCACGCCTGCACCACGTACGCCAGCGCGTGGTGTCGGCCACGGAGGCGCGCGGCCGCGACGCCGTGACCCGGTCGGTAGCCGAGGTGGTGCGTGCGCCGGCCCGCGCAGCCGGGCCCGCGGCCGCGCCGGTACACGCTGTAGCGCTCGCGGACACGGCGCCGCAGCCGCGCTGCCGCCTGCGCTTCGTCCATGAGGTCGCGCCCATCAGCGTCAAGGCAGATCCGGCGCGCCTGCTCGACGAATCCCCGCCGGTACGCACGCTCCTTGGCGCGCGTGATGCCGGGCCAGTCGGGTCCGTCGTCGTACTCGTGCACAAGTTCCCGCTCCACCGTCATATCCATGGCTTCCATGCTCAATTCCTTTCCGCGGCCTGACGCCGCTGTTCACGCTGCCACTGCGCCAGGAGCCAGGCCGTCAGCGCGTCGGTCCGCTGCGCCCAGCGCTCATCGCGTTGTCCTTGCTCTTCAGCCGGCGCCGTGGCGACGTCGAAGGTGAACTTGCCGATCCGATGCGTGGTCTGGGCAGGTCCGTCTGCCAATCGATTCATGAAGTCCTCCAAAATGGGTGGGGCATAATTCCGCTTTGCTTCTAGAGGCCGTAGAATTGCGTCTAACGGACGACGGTCTCGGAGGCCTCCAGGCTCATCCGAAGGCCAAGAGCCGCCGAGAGGCCGCCGTGGGTCCTCCGGAGAGGGATTGGGACTCCGACCCCCGCGGGGAACAGCCGCGGGGGATAATTGATTCGTTCGCGAGTGAAGAAAAATCACAACCACGGCCGTACAAAGCACTTGCGCGATGTGTGCGGTGGGGCCCGCCTGATCCACGACGCGACCTCGCCGGCGCCGATCCCCCGCGCGCCTCCCGACCGCATTTGCGTCACGCGCGCAACAAACTCTGTCTCAGGACGCGACTGTTCCCCGCGGTATCGAGAGGCTTTTTGGGCCCGGGAGGACCCATGGCCGCCACGGGCGCCGCCCCTGTTAGGCATACGTTCGCCTGTGTGGGCGAGCAGACGCCAGCGGGTTTCGGCGTCGCCTCTCAGCCTCGGACGCAACACGGGCCAACCAGGGCCAACTGTGGCGACGCGGTGGGGTGTGCGGTCGCCGCGATTCAGCGATGGGGCAAGCCGCGGGCTTCCTCCCACCGCGCCGTGACCACCTGCTGGTCGGTGCCGGCCCTGTGTCGCAGGGCACACAGGCGACGTATGGCCGACTCCCGTACCGCGATCTGATCGTGCAGATCGGCGAGGGGCTCGTGGTTGTCGATCCTGGTCGTCGCCGCGCTGAGCAGTTGGTGGCGTCGCCGCGCCAACCCCGACACGCGATCAGCGAGACGGGATTGCATGTAGCGCAGGATCCCTTGCCGCACGTCCAGCAGTTCGTGGAGGCTCGCCAGCAGGTCCCACGTTGCCATGATCAGGTGATGGCCATGGATTCGGCGACGAATGTCACGGTGAATGTCGTCAGCGCCGGCCATGAAGCGACGCTCCTCAGCCAGGCTGCTGAAACGATCCTTCAGTTCAGCGAGGTCGGCATTGTGCTGCTCGGCCAAGTCGACCAGTTCCTCATCACCGGCGACCAATTCGGGAGCGAGCGGCGTGAGATCCACGCGCGCGAGCAGCTTGGCGTCCAGATCGTTTACCTCGGTCCAGTTCACGTTCATCGGATGTTCCTCGTGCAGACGAAGGTGTGGTGATACCCGCGCCCGGCGTCTGCCGTCCGAGCGTGGGTGGCGTTGAACATTTGGGGCGGCCTGAGCGACACCTCAGACGACCTGGGCGTCGCGCAGCTCTTTCTCGATCTTCGCCTCGATGACCGGGGCGAGCGTGTCGAGGTGCTCGGCGCAGCCCCGGCACAGCGAGTAGATGATCATGCGCCCCTTGCCTGGCGGCGGGGCCGCGGCCGAAGCGGGCCCGGGCAGGTAGACGCTGGTGTAGCTCGTAGGCTCACCGCAGAGCAGACACTCGGTGCGGCGGAGCTGGGCGAGCCAGGCGGGCGCAGCGGTCGCGCGATCGAGATCGATCATGGGGGGATCCTTTCGAAGGAGGGTGGGGGTGGCGGGGGTGCCCGAACACGTCGCGCGGGCTCAAAACTTGGAAAAATGGCCGATGAT
>SKPT01000068.1 GCA_007119405.1 Phycisphaeraceae bacterium | reverse complement strand
TGTTCCGGCGACACGCTTTCACCTGCCACAAAAGTCTTCCCTTCACGAGCCGGTTATGCTACCTTGCTCGCGGAGAAGGCCAGCAATGGGCTGGTCGGCATTCAACTGGGGAATGTCGGCTTGCTCGGATCCGGGTGCCACGGCTTGTCCCGGAGGGCAAGCCCTCCGGTGGACGCCCAATGCACGGCTTGCCCTTCGGGACAAGCCGTGGCACCCTCGATGGCGACGCCACGTCCAGGATCGACGCCCCACCAAACGAAAAGCCACAGATGCACACAGATAAACACGGATAAGAAAGAGGCGGCGCACACTCCGGCCCCCCGCCACGCCTTCCCCTCCGTGTTCATCCGTGTTTATCTGTGGCTATTCCCACTCCCCCCTCTTCTCTGTGCTCTCTGTGCCTCTGTGGTCATTCCCGCTCCGCCGGCAGTTTCACGTTCGCCACGCGCAGGATCTCGTCGCGGTTCTTCAGGCGGTTGATCAGATCCTCCGTGGCCGGGCTGTCGAGCTTGAGCACCATCAGGGCGGTGTCGTCGCGGCGGCTGATCGTCATGTCGGCGATGTTCACGCCCGCCTGCCCGAACTCGTTGCCGACCATGCCGATGATGCCCGGCTTGTCCTTGTTCTGCACCAGCGCCATCTGCCCGGCGGGGACCATGTCCATGTGGTAGCCGTTGATCTCCACGATCCGCGGCTTCAGATCGTCATACACCCGCCCGACGATGCGCGGCGTGTGGCCGTCCTCGCCGGCGTTGATCTCCAGCGCGAGCTGGCTGCCGAACTTCCCCTCGTCGCGCTTGACCGTGCGCGTCTTGATGCCGCGCTGCTCGGCCACATGCATCACGTTCACAATGTTCACCGGCACGGTCAGGTGCTCCTTGAGCAGCCCCACCAGCGCCAGGCGCAGCAGCGTGCTCGCCGCCGACTCCAGCTCGTCGCCGACGACCTCGAACGTCACCTCGTGCACGCGCTCGGTCACCAGCGGGCTGATGAGCCCGGCCATGCGCTGGGCGAGATCGGCGTAGCGCTGCTGCACCGGGCCCAGGTCCAGGCGCAGGCCCGCGGCGTTGACCGCGCCCTTGACGCCCTCGCCGCGCAGGAAGCTCAAGGCCGCGCCCGCCGCGTCCATGCTCACCGCCTGCTGCGCCTCGGCGGTCGACGCCCCCAGGTGCGGGGTCAGCAGCACCTTGGGGTGATTCCGCAGCGGGTGGTCGGCGGGCAGCGGCTCCTCGGTGTAGACGTCCAGCGCCGCGGCGTCGCACTTGCCGCTGTCCAGCGCCTCGAGCAGCGCTTCCTCGTCCACGATCCCGCCGCGCGCGGCGTTGACCACCCGCAGGCCGGGCTTGGCCATCGCGAACGTCTTGCGCCCGAGCATGCCCGCGGTCTGATCGTTCATGGGCACGTGGAAGGTGACGATGTCCACGTGGGGGATCATCTCCTCGAAGCTGGGGTACATCCTGACCCGGCCATCCATCGCGGTCTCGGCGTTGATGAACGGGTCGTAGGCGACGACGTTCATCTCAAACGCCAGCGCCCGCTCGGCGACCGTGCGGCCGATGCGCCCAAAGCCGACGACGCCCAGCGTCTTGCCCGCGAGCTGCTGGCCCTGGAACTTGCTCCGATCCCATCCGCCTTCAACCATCGTCTTGTGGGCCGGGCCGATGTTGCGCGCCAGCGCCATCAGCAGCGCGAAGGCGTGCTCGGCGGTGGTGGTGGTGGTCGCCTCGGCGCTGTTGACCACGAGGATGCCGTGGTTGGTGGCGGCGTCGAGGTCGATGTTGTCCACGCCCACGCCGGCTCTGGCGATGACCTTGAGCCTGCCCGGGTTCTCGAGCACCCTGGCGGTGACCTGCACGCCGGAGCGAACAATCATCGCGTCGTGATCGCCGGCGATCGCCGCCAGCTCGTCCTCGCTCAGGCCCGGCTTGTTGACCAGCTCGGCGTCGGCCTGGCCCTGGATCCACTCCAGGCCCTGCTTGTTGAGCTTGTCGGCCACGAGGACCTTGAACTTGCCCGTCTTGCTGCTGCTCATGCTCTCGCTTCGCTCTGCAATCTTCGTCTTGCTCATCCTTTTCCTCTTGTTAAGACCAATTCGCAGCCAGGGACGCGGCCAGCAATGCCGCGGCCAACGCCCCTTCTGCATTCTGCATTCTTGATTCTGAATTCTGAATTCAGCCAACCCCCGCCGCCGCCTCGAAGCCCGCCTGCGCCGCCTCGATCGTGCGCGCGATACACCCCTCGTCGTGCGCCGCGGAGATGAACCAGGCCTCGAACTGGCTCGGCGGCAGCATCACGCCGGCGTCGAGCATCGCCCCGAAAAAGGCGGCGAAGCGATCCGTCCGCGACGCCGACGCCTGCTCGAAGTTCCCCACCGGCCCGGCGTGGAAGAAGCACGAGAGCATGGAGCCGACGCGGTTGATCGTCACCTCGACCCCCGCCCCCGCCACGCGCCCGGCCGCACGTTCAAGCCCCGCCGCCAGCGTCGCCGACGCCCGCTCGAGCTGCTCGTAGACGCCCGGCTCGGCCAGCGCGTCCAGCGTCGCCAAGCCGGCGGTCATCGCCAGCGGGTTGCCGCTGAGCGTGCCGGACTGATACACCGGCCCGTCCGGGGCGACCCGCCGCATCAGCGCCTCGCCTCCCCCGTAGGCGGCACAGGGCAACCCGCCGCCGATCACCTTGCCCAGGCACGTCAGGTCCGGCAGGACGCCGTATAGGCTCTGCGCCCCGCCGTACGCCACGCGGAAGCCGGTCATCACCTCGTCGAAGATCAGCAGCGCGTCGTGGCGGTCGCACGCGTCGCGCAGGCCCTGGAGGTAGCCCTCGCCAGGCGGCACGCAGCCCATGTTGCCCGCCACCGGCTCGATGACGACGGCCGCGACCTCGCCGGCGTGCTCGGCCAGCGCCCGCTCGACGGCGTCCGCGTCGTTGTAGGGCACGAGCAGCGTCTGGCTGGTCACGCTCGCGGGCACGCCGGGCGAGCTGGGCACGCCCAGCGTCGCGGCCCCGGAGCCGGCCTCGACGAGCAGGCCGTCGCTGTGGCCATGGAAGCAGCCGGTGGCTTTGATGATCTTGTCGCGCCCGGTCGCCGCCCGCGCCAGGCGGATGGCCGACATCACCGCCTCGGTGCCGGAGTTGACGAAGCGGACGAGCTCGACGGAGGGCACGGCCGCGACGACGCCCTCGGCGAGGCGGGTCTCGATCTCGGTGGGCATGCCGAAGCTCGTGCCCCGGCCGATCGCCTTGGAAAGCGCCACGCGCACCTGTTCGGGCCCGTGCCCGAGGATCAGCGGCCCGTAGGAGCCCACGTAGTCGATGTAACTGTTCCCGTCAACGTCGGTTACCATCGCGCCGCTGCCGGCGCAGACGGTCACGGGCTCGCGGCCGACGGCCTTGTAGGCCCGCACGGGCGAGTTCACCCCGCCGGGCATCACGGCCCGGGCGCGGGCATGGGCGGCGGCGGAGCGGGCGTGGCGATCGGTCTGCACGGCGACGTTGGCCATAGCCGGGTATTGTAACACGCCCGGACCGGCGGATGCACGCCGGACCGCCAAACGGGCGAGGCACAGCCGGCGGTGGCCGCCGTGAGGCGGGGCAAGTGTCACTCAGCCGCAGCCGCGCCCTGGACGGCGCGCGGCGCGGTCGGGCCTTGCCCGGACGCGCGTAACAGCTTATGATACGCGATTCCCCACACCCCTGGCGAGGCTCCCCCCATGATCGAGGCCCTGAAGGACGACAAGGTCATCAATGCGCTGGGCGGCCGGTTCAAGTTCACCGCGCTGGTGCAGCACCGGATCCGCGAGCTGATGGAGGGCGCCCGGCCGCTGGTCGAGCGTCGCGGGCGCAGCGACTTCGAGGTGGCGGTGCAGGAGATCGTCGAGGGCAAGATCGGGCTGGACTTCTCCGGCGAGGGCGAGCCCGAGGCCGATCGGGAGCAGTGACCTTCTCATGGCCGAGCCGTCCCATGCCCCGGGCGAGCGCCAGGCGGCCGGCCCGCTCGCCGGCCGCCGCATCGCCGTG
>SKPT01000555.1 GCA_007119405.1 Phycisphaeraceae bacterium | reverse complement strand
CCGCGCAGGCTCGCGGGGCGATCGACGCCGGGACGACGGCCCTGGGCGAGGCGCTGGCCGGCAGCGACCTGGTCGTCGTGGCGGTGCCGCTGGGGCAGATGGACCGCACGTTCGCGGCGCTGGGCGAGCTGCTTGGCGGCGGCCGGGAGCGTCCCGTCGTCACGGATGTCGGCTCGACGAAGCAGAGCGTGCTGGCCGCGGCGCGGACGCACCTGCCCGAGCCGGGGCGGTTCGTCGGCTCGCACCCGATGGCCGGCAGCGAGCGGCAGGGCCCGGCCCACGCCGACGCGGGGCTGTTCAAGGGCAAGCCGTGCGTCGTCACCCCCGAGCCGGAGACCGACCGCGACGCGCTGGAGCTGGTCACGGGGCTGTGGCGGGGATTGGGGATGGAGCTGCTGTGCATGACCGCGGCCGAGCACGACGCCCACGCGGCGACGATCAGCCACCTGCCTCACGCCATGGCGGCGCTGCTGGTGGCCGTGGCCGAGCAGCGCGGCGGGTGGGAGCTGGCGTCGACGGGCTTTCGCGACACGACGCGGCTGGCAAGCTCGAACCCGCCGATGCGGGCGGACATTCTCATGGCCAACGCCGACGAGGTGCGGGCGGCGCTGGCGGTGATGCGCCAGCGCATCGACGAGCTGGACGCGCTGCTGGCGGCGGGGGACCGGGCGGCTATTCTGGCGCTGCTCGAGGCGTGCAAGGCGGGACGCGACGGGTGGCGCGGGCCGGCGTGAGGAGCATCGGTCATGCGAGCGTTGGTCCCGATCCTGCTCGTCGGCGGAGGCCTGCCCCTGCTCATCTATCCCTTCGTGGTGCTGATCAATCTGATGCAACTGGCGGGACATCGCACGGGCCATGAGCCGGCGCCGCTGCTGTTCATGGTCGGGTTGGTCATGCTGGGCACGACGTTGTATCCGGCGGTTTACCTGCCTTGCATGATCCTGAGCCTGAGGCGGTTCGCGGGCAACCGGGACAGGGCTGCGCTGCGGCTGAGCATCATCCCCCTGGTCTACCTTGTTGCCGTGGCCGGTGCGATGGCGCTTTGGATCCGGCTGGAGGGGTGACCATGGCGCACGGATGGCGCTGATGGTCGGCTTCGCGAAGCCGCAAGCGGCGGCGATTCGTGTTCATTCGTGTTCATTCGTGGCTATTCTTGGCCGCGGCGGCCCATCTGGATAATAGAGGATCGCATGATGGCATACAGGCTCGGTTTGATCGGGGCGGGGAACATGGCCACGGCGGTGGTGACGGCGGCGCTGCGTGGCGAGGTGCTGGCTGCCCGGGACATCATCGCGGCCGACCCGGCGCCGGAGCGTCACGAGGCGATGACCGCGCTGGGGGTCAAGGCGGTGGATGAGCTGGCGCAGGTGGCGCGGGCGAGCGAGCAGTTGCTGCTGGCGGTCAAGCCGCAGGCCTGGCCGGAGGTCGCGCGTGAGCTGGCGGGTCACGTCAAGGCGGAGCAGGTGCTGGTGTCGGTGATGGCGGGGCTGAGCACGGGCAAGCTGGCGTCGACGCTGGCGGAATATGGTTGCACGGGCGCGCGGATCGTACGGGTGATGCCCAACACGCCGATGCTCGTGGGCCAGGGCATGGCGGCGATCGCGCCGGGCGAGCACGCGCAGGCGGGTGACGATGAGCTGACGCTGGCGCTGTTCCAGGCCGGCGGCAAGGCGGTGCGGGTGGACGAGGCGTTGATGGATGCGGTCACGGCGGTGTCGGGCTCGGGCCCGGCGTACGTGTTCTACCTGGCCGAGGCGATGCAGCGCACGGCGGAGGAGCTGGGCCTGGGCGATGACGCGCGCACGTTCGTGACGCAGACGATCCTGGGCGCGGCCCATCTGCTGGCGGAATCGACGGAGCCGGCGGGCGAGCTGAAGCGCAGGGTGATGAGCCCGGGCGGGACGACGGAGGCGGCGATCGGGCACATGGAGGGCGAGCACGTGGCCGAGGCGATCGCGGCGGCGATGCAGGCGGCGGCGCGGCGGTCGAAGGAGCTGGGGGGGTGAGGGAGAATGCAGAATGCAGAAAGGTGAAGGGGATTGTGCGGTTAACGCCCGTCCTGAGCGAGTCCGCGCGTGGCGAGGGCGAAGGGCGGGATTTCTGAAGACCTCCCTGCCACCTTGTGCGCACGAATCGGGCGCTCGCCCGGAAATCCCGCCCTTCGCTCCCGTTGGTCGCTCAGGACAGGCGTTAAGCGTGGGTTACCAATCCATCGCCCGTTGCCGGTAATCGATTACAACCAGCGGTCGCCGAAGGTTTCACCGAGCCTCTCGTGCAACTCCTTGATGCGTTCGGCCGCGTCCTTGTGGGCGACGAGGGTGGCGTGGGGCGTGTGGATGATGATCAGGTCCTGGACGCCCAGGGCGGCGACCAGGTGCTCGCGGTCGCTCGAGGCGAGCAGATTCCCCTCGGCGTCGAGGCTGATGGTGTGCTCGGCGGCGATGCGGTTGCCGTGGTCGTCCGGCGGGCGGGTCTGGGCGAACGCCGGCCAGGAGCCGACGTCCAGCCACTGCACCTGCATGGGCAGGGCGGCGATGGTCACGCTCTCGTCCTGCGAGGCGGGCTCCATGACGGCGTAGTCGACGCTGATCTTCTCGAGCCTGGGGTAGACCTTCTCGAGCGTGCGCTGCCGCGTGGGGTTGGGCCAGTCGTCGGCGCACTCCATCAGCGAGGCGAAGTTGGCGGGGGCGTAGCGCTGGATGCAGCGGAGCATGGTGCGGCCGCGCCAGGCGAACATGCCGGAGTTCCAGAGGTACTTTTCAGCCCCGGCGTCGAGGTAGCGCTGGGCGGAGGCGGCGTCGGGCTTTTCCTTGAAGCGTTCGACCTCGATGGCGTCGGTGTCGCCGAGGCGCTGGCCGAGCTGGAGGTAGCCGTAGCCCGTGGCGGCGTAGGCGGGTGTGATGCCGAAGGTCACGAGGGTGTCGTCGTCGCGGCTCTCGGCGAGGCTGTAGCCGGCGTCGACGGTCTGCTGGAAGGCTTCGACGGGCTGGATGAGGTGGTCGGCGGTGAAGACGCCGACGACGGCGTCGCGGTCGAACTGGCTGAGCACGGCGGTGCCCAGGCCCACGGCGTTGAGCGTGTCGCGGCCGGTGGGCTCGCCGATGAAGCGGTCGGCGGCGAGGCCGTCGATGCTGTCGAGGATGGCCTGTCGGTGTGCTTCGCCGGCGCAGACGTAGATCTGGCCGACCGGCAGCAGGCCGCGGAGGCGGTCGACGGCGAGCTGGAGCAGGCTCTTGCCGTCGATGAAGGGAATAAGCTGCTTGGGGGTGGCGGCGGTGGACATGGGCCAGAGCCGCGTGCCTGAGCCCCCGGCGATGATCAGGGCGTATCTCATGCGGGCGAGAAATAGGGGCCGCGGCGGGTTGTGTCAAGGCGCGGCGTTGACGCGGCGCGATGGAACCTACAATGCATCATCGGGAAGAGGGATAACCGGAGTTCTGCATCAGAAAAGAAGGGAAATGCGATGAACCGCACGAAGTCGGACGTACCCGCCCCGAGCAGGCAGATGGACGAGTCGCAGCGCGAGCGGATCGTCGCGGAGCTGACCCGGGCCTACAACATGGAGGTCGAGACGGTCGCCAACTACCTGGCCAACTCGATCCACCTCGACGGGATGCTGGCGATGGAGGTCAAGGAGTCGCTGGAGGAGGACCTGGCCGAGGAGCTCGAGCACGCCAAGCAGCTCGCCAGGCGGATCAAGATCCTGGGCGGGATGCCCCCGGGCTCGCAGGCGCTGAAGATGGAGCAGACGCAGATGCAGCCGCCCGAGGACAGCATCGACGTCACGTCGGTGATCAAGGGGGTGATCGACGCCGAGACCGAGGCGATCGACCAGTATCAGACCATCATCGAGCTGACCGACGGCGTGGACTTCGTCACGCAGGACCTTTGCATCAACCTCAAGGGCGACGAGGAAGAGCATCGGCGCGAGTTCGTGGGGTTCCTGCGCGAGTATGAGGCGATGCAGCGCGGGTTCAAGTGAGAAGAAGGCACGGAGGCACGAAGGCACGAAGCAGAGGG
>SKPT01000111.1 GCA_007119405.1 Phycisphaeraceae bacterium | reverse complement strand
CGCAGCCCCGGCCCGCCGACAAGTCGATCCATCGCACCGCGTAGCCGCCACAACCAGTTCGCGCCGTACCAGCCGTGCGCCCCACCCACACGGCACACCGCTTCGAACACCACTTCCGCCGGCGCATCAATGCGTACGCGCCGCTCATCGATGAACTCGGTGCCGCCGGCCCACGGCGCGTCGCCGGGAAGCGGGCCCGCATCGCTCCACGCGGTCTCGACCTCGTCCTGCGCATGTCGGCCCAGCGCCGCGTCGACTGCTTCGCGCACGCTCAACAAACGCTGAGGCATCAACTCCTGAGCGCGCTCATCACGACAGACCACGCGGTTGCGCAGCCCCTCGCCCAGTGGACGGGCCATGCGATACGGCACCGGCGTGACCAGATGAATCCACAACGCGCTGAGGCGCGGGGTGAGCACCGGTACGGGAATGATCCATCGCCGACGCAAGCCCATAGCCTTTGCCGCGACCTGCATCAGTTCGCGGTAGGTCAGCACCTCAGGCCCGCCGATATCGATGGTTTTCCCGATAGTCTCCGGCACATCCAGGCACGCGACCAGATCGTGAAGCACGTTGCGCACCGCGATCGGCTGAACCTCGGTGTCGACCCAGCGCGGAGTGATCATCACCGGCAGCCGCTCGACCAGGTAGCGCAGGATCTCGAACGACGCCGAACCGGAGCCGATGATCATCGCCGCCCGCAGCACGGTCAGCGAAGTGCGCCCGCTGGCCAGGACGTCCTCGATCTCCCGACGCGAGCCAAGGTGCTCGCTGAGGTGGTCACCCATCTCCCCAAGCCCGCCGAGATAGATGACGCGCGGCAGCTCAGCCCGATCTGCAGCGCGGACGAACGCCTGCGCCAAACGCCGATCCTCCTCGGCATAAGCTCGACCCGCGGCCTGCATCGAGTGCACCAGGTAATAACCGGCGCAGCAGCCGTGCATTGCTGTGGCAAGGCGATCCGTGTCCGTCAATTCCAGTTCCACGACCTCGACACGCGAATCGCTCGCCCACGGTCGACTTGTCAGCTTGCGCGCCGAGCGCACCACGCACCGCAAGCGATAGCCCGCGTGGAGCAGTCGCGGGGCGAGTCGGCCGCCGATGTAGCCCGTGGCACCGGTCAACAGGACCACCCCTCGCGCGGGGCAAGCGGATGCGGGCTCGTTGAAATTCTCGAAGCTGCACAAGCTCAGTTCACCTCTTCACTATCACGTGCTGCCGTGCAAGTCCACGACCAAAATGGTAGGCCGCTTCGCCCTGGACGCGAACAACGCCCGCCGCTGCGTAGCGGTGGGCGCGGGGGGCCACTGATCGGAGGACGTCGCTCCTGGCGCAAACGCGCACCGGGATTACTCGTCCTGGTTGTCTTCGTCCGGAGGGGGCAGCATGGTATCGCTCACATGAATCACGCCGTTGGTCGCACTCACGGCCGCTGTGAACAGAATCATTCGACGCGAAAGCTTTTGAACATTCACGTCGCGATCCATGACCATACTCCCGTAAAAAAGGTTCGAAGAAACGCAACCGTCTGCGTGCCTAATTCGCGCCAGAGCACGCCACCTTGACGTTCAGACGAAAGCGTTCATGCTATCGCCGGCTTCGGGCCCCAGCGGTGCTGGATGGCCTTGAACTGCACCGCCTGGTACACCGCGGCGATTCCCACCAAGCCGTACACGGCGCGTGCAAGTACCGCATCACTGCCGCCGAACAAGGTCGCCACCAGATCGAACTGCACGAAACCCACCAGGCCCCAGTTCAACCCGCCAACCACCAGCAACACCGCCGCAATCACATCGATCGTCTTCATCACTTGATCCTTTCCCTGGCCGCTTCCCGGCCAACATCAGCCAATTACCGCGACAACTACCTTCGGACACGCTCCGAAGGCAACGAAACCAACTTGCGACACAAAGCCCAATCGTCGTCCCGCTTCCGCTCTCCGGACGGCCCATCAATGACAGGGGCACCGCCTTGAGATTGGCGTCGTCCGCCGGACGTCCCCGGGACGGGGGAGTGACCATGCCTGAACGCGCTGCGAACGGCTGTTGTCGAACACGTTTCCGCTTCGGCCGTACTCGGTGGCATGAACCCGCATCGTGCTTCTCTCTTCCCTTGCAGGCGACAGACCATCTCACACCGCACCGTCATTTCTTGCCAAGGACGCCGGATTTCTGTCACGCCGCGCCGTCCAGCTCCACAAAGGCGCGTTCGATGCTCACCCGCACATCGGCTCGGTCGTCGGCACGTCGGCCCATGTCGGTGTCCTCCGCGCCTGGACCGGCTGCGCCCGGGCCATCGCCCGCACGAAGACGCGAACGTGCAACTCCCGCATCAGGCGCAACGAGTCGTCCGCGGCGGGGAACCCGGCCTCACTGAAATTCACTTCATGCAGCAGCCGCCGAACCTCCCACTCAAGGCGGCGAGGGGAGTCCTCGCCCGTACGTCGCAGAACGTCGGCCAGCTCCGGCAGCAAGCCATCCACAATGTGGTTGAGTTCGGCTGCGTCCATCTGGACGATGCGCCTCAGGCGATCGTACTCGGCATGAATCTCCTCTAGGAGGATCTTCTCCGTAAAACGGTTTGCGTTATACGAACGCATGAGCATGGCTACCTATCTTCCTCCCCACAGCCGAATGAACGTCGACGGAAAAGCGCGAGAACCGGAGCCACGCGCATTGGCCGCGGGCCCCGGCGTGCTCACGCCTCTCCTCCTCCTCCGGCCATTTACTTCACTTCGATGCGGCGTGGCTGCGCCGCCTCGTGCTTGGCGAGCGTCAGCGTCAAGACGCCCTCACGAAGCTCCGCCTGCACCTGCTTCTCATCCACGCCAGCCGGAAGGGTGAAGCTTCTGGCGACGCGCCGGAAATGGCGCTCGGCCAGGTGCTGTTCACCCTTCTTCTCTTCCGTTTTCCGTTGGGCCCGAATCGAGAGCACGCCTTGCTCCAGCGTGATCTCAATCTCATCCTTGTTGAAGCCGGGCAGTTCCGCCTCCACGTAGATATGCTTGTCGTCCTCTCGGATGTCGACGGGGTAAGCGGCGAGGTCACCGTCTGTGCCGTCCCACCACCGGCGCATCATCTGATCGAAATCATCCTGCAGGGTCTGCATCGGCCGATGGCGGCGTGGTTGCGATTGCATGAGCGATTGCATGACGTGCTCCATTTCCTTGAAAGAGTGCGAAACCAGGCTCTGCCACAGCAGCACGAGCCATCGAAGATCCTTTGCATTTACTCACCGACCGGACTGGGGCGTACAAGGCGGCCGCAGCGCTCGCCGCCATACCAGACGAAAAAGCTGAGATTGAACACGCTCGCACTGGACAGCTCGGCGGACCACTCCCCATTGCCGTCGTAGTGCATGGGCGTGGCGCTGGTGGACCAACGGTTGAACGGCCCGAGCAGGTAGACGGCTTCCGCATCCGGAAGGTGCCCTCGCACACATGTTGTTGCCTCAGGTGACTGAACCATCGAATGCCTCCTCCTTGCATACCAGTTCCAGTTTGCCCTGGGTATCGTGACCCAACGGCTCAAGCACAACCCGCCGCACTGGACCCGAATCAGGGGTAACACCGACCACCCTCACCATCGATCTTCGTTTGCATGACCGCATGCAGCTTGCTCAGCGCCTTGCCCTGGATCTGTCGGACGCGCTCCTTGGTGACGCCGATGATCTGAACCGGCATGAGTAAGTTGCATTTCGTGCTCCCTTTCTGGCCCATGCCGTGTGCGGACGCCGGCCCTCGATTGCGCCTTGGCTATCTGACCTCGACCGGCGCAGTCAGCCGCGTCCCTCCACGTGACCGACTGCGCCAAACCCTCAAGGTCTCAAGCCTTGGTGCGGTCACCTCCGGCACGAGTGCTTTCGTGAGCGATGCCGCTCGCCGGGATCGACCCGAGGCACAAAAAAAGCCGACTTGGTTCGGCACGCAAAAAGTGCTGAACCAAGTCGGCTTACTCGTCAACGGGCCTCGCGGCGGTTTGGCCGGGCTGCCCTTTGCCTAATCTTCCGACACCGGAGCCGATTGATGCTGCGTTCGT
>SKPT01000332.1 GCA_007119405.1 Phycisphaeraceae bacterium | reverse complement strand
CCCGCGGCGCCGGGTGACCCGCCCGCGTCGGCACCTGCTCAACCCGCGCCGGACGCACCGGCTCAACCACCGGCGGGCCGTCGGCCGCGGCCAGCAGCGGCGCCATCGCCACGACAAACGCGATGCGAACTCTCCATGCGGCGATCATGCGAAGTGCCATTCTAGAGCGCCTTCAATCCATTCGTCGCGGGTGCCACTGACAAGGCCGTCCTCGGCCTTGTCAGTGCCGGCTGGCGTGACGGGTCCGCGACACCGATTGGCACTGACAAGCTCCGCGGACTCCGCTTGTCAGTGGCACCCGTTCAGCAGGTCGCCCAACCGTACCCGCGCACCGGCCGCCCCGGCCTTCTGTATGCATATCGGCCACGCACCACTTCGTCTGCAAATCCGCAACCCCCGCCGCCGTTCGCCGCCGCCCTCCTGCCGACGCGGGGCCCCGGCCGCCCCCGGAGTCGCTCACGTCCACGTCACCCCCACGCGATCCAGCAGCCGCCTGGCCTCGTCGCAGGCGACGTGGAAGCACTCGCCCGGGCCCAGGTCCTTCAGGCTCTGGCTGCCCGTGCCCGACGCCCCCGTCGCCAGCACCGCCGGCGAATGCACCAGGTGCGGCTCGAGCGTGCAGGGCCCGGACCAGCCCATCGCCGCGGCGTCCATCAGGATCGCCTCGGCGTCCGTGTCCCCCTGGCCCATCGGCACGTGCTCGCCGTTGGCCCGCTGGTCCTTGAAGTGAAACGCGTCCGTCCGGTCGCGAAACTTCGCCCACGTCACCAGCCCCGGCTCGCCGGTGCGCACGTAGTTGGCGAAGTCGTAGATGAGCTTGAACCGCTGGCCGTCGCGCAGCTCCGCGATCGCCAGCACGTCGTCGCTGCGGTCGCCGAAGATCTCGCTCTCGTTCTCGTGAAACAGCACCAGGTCCAGCTTCTCGGCCTCGTCGCGCAGGCGGGCAAGCCGGTCCAGCGACTGCTCGCGCCACTGGTTGTGTGGCTGCCCGCCGCGGTTGTAATAGCTGAAGATGCGCACCGCCTTGCAGTCGAAGATGCGCGCCATCTCGCGCAGGTGACGCAGCCGGGCAAGATCCTGCTCCAGGTCGTCGGCGATGTCGATCTTGCCGATCGGCGAGCCGAACATGTTCACGCGAATGCCCGCCTCGTCCAGTTGGGCGCGCACGTCGCGCGCCACCGCCGGGTCCAGCTCGCTGATGTTCTGCCCCTCGACGCTGCGCAGGTCGATGTGCGTCAGCCCGTCACGCTTGAGCGCCTCGATCTGCTCGTGGGTGGTGGGCCCCGCTTCGTCGGCGAAACCGCTGATGATCCAGGTCATGGGATTGCCTCATTGCCGATTGTCGATCGCCGATCGCCGATCGGCGGAATCCATCGCTCGCCATGCCCGATTGGCAAGTGGCCATGCGTGTCACTGCTGCCCGTCGCCCTCCCCGACGTCCTCGAGTTCCTCGACTTCCTCCCCCAACTCGAACCCCTCGTCGGGATCGTGCCCCGGGTGCTGCGGCCAGTCCGAGCCCAGGCGCCACGGCCGGACGCGCTCGATCTCCCAGCCGCGCAGCCCCTGATGCTGCAGGTGCACGGTCACGAGCTGCGCCGGGTCACCCGGCCGGGCCTGGATGATGTCCAGCTCGGCGCGCGAGCCGCGCAGGCGGATCTGCCTGACCTCCATCGTCGGCGCCGCATCGGCGTCGAGCTCGGCGGCGGGCACCGCCTCGGTGTCCATCGCCTCGATGATCGCCCTGTACGTCTCGGCGGTGCTGTAGCGCGGCAGGACGATGCGCACCGGCCCGGTGAAGCCGCGATGCTCGGCCACGGCGTCCAGGGCCAGGACGCTGACGCTGCGCACGTTCGCGCGGTTGGGGTCGTCCCGCGCCACGCGCTGGCCCTCCAGCGGCGGGATCTGCGTGTATTGCAGCGCGCAGCCGAAGCCGAAAATGCCGATCAGCACCGGGGCGAGCAGGGCGGTCAGTCGGGTCATGGCTCTGTTCCTGGCAAGGGTCGCGGACAGGATCCGGATTGTAACACCCGGCGCACCGCCCGCCAGCCGGCCCGGGCAATCGCAATCAACGGGCGACGGATTCTGCGCGGACCCGCTCGGCGATGTTCAGGCCCGTCCCGCAGCCGGTACACTGGCGCCGTCATGGCCAGAATGCACCGCACGATCCGCCCCGACGCCCACGCCATCGCGTTCACCGCCGCCCACGAAGCCCGCCTGCTCCCGCCCGCCGGGCCCGACCAGGACCCGATCGAGCCCGACGAGGTCGTCGGCCGCACGCTCGCCACGCTCGTCAGCCCCGGCACGGAGGTCCAGGGCCACTACGTTCGATCCGACCGCCGCTTCCCCTACCACCCCGGGTATGCCGCCGTCTTCCTCGTCGAAGCCGTCGGCCCAGAGGTCACCGACATCGCGCCCGGCCAGCGCGTCTTCTGCACCGGGTACCACGCCTCGCGTCAACGCATGGCCCGCTCCAGCGTCGTCGCCGTCCCCGACAACGTCGACTCCCATCACGCCCCGTTTGCCCGCCTCGCCGGCGTGAGCATGACCAGCCTGGTGACCACCGCCGCACGCCCGCCCGGCCGCGTCTTCGTCACCGGGCTCGGGCTCGTCGGGCACCTCGCGGCCCAGGTCTTCCGCATCGCCGGCTACCAGGTCGCCGGCGCCGACCCCAACGCCGCCGTGCGCCGCATCGCCTGCGACAAGGCCCTCGACGCCCTCGACCGCGTCCCCGTCGACGACGCCGACCACCAGCGCCAGTACGACCTCGTCCTCGAATGCGCCGGCCACGAGCAGGCCGTCCTCGACGCCTGCCAACTGCTGCGCCACGGCGGCGAAATGGCCCTGATCGGCGCCTTCTGGCGGCAGCAGACCGACCTGTCCATGCACCCCCTGCTGCGCACCGTCTTCCACCACTTCCTGACCATCCGCAGCGGGTGGGAGTACGAAATCCCCTGGCACCGCGACGCGTTCGACCCCGGCAGCATCTTCGAGAACTACGCCGCCGCCCTGCGCTGGCTCGACGACGGCCGCCTCGACGTGGCCGGCCTCTACGACGTCGCCTCCCCCCACGACGCCCAACGCGTCTACCAGAACCTCGCCAACCGCCAGCAGCCCGCCCTGTCCACCGTCTTCGACTGGACGCAACTCTGACGCCTCAAACCGTGAGCCTGCGGTGTAGGGTGGGTAGAGCGAAGCGAAACCCACCATTTTCGGCGGAGATCCACGAGCATCGTGGTGGGTCTGCCGGCGATGGCTGCGCCGGGTGCCATTGACAAGCGGAGTCCGCGGAGCTTGTCAGTGTGAATCACCGCACCGCACCGGCAAGGGCCGATACGTGCGTTTGTCGGCGGCAGCCACAGCCGTCGGATTGACCGTGCGATCATCACCGCCGGCGCGGCCGGGCCCGATCCTCCCGCCACGGCTGCGCCTCGCCCGGCCGCTCGTTCATCAGCCGGCTCAAGGCCTCGACCTGCTCGGCGTCGAGCGTGTCGATGTGCTCGGCCAGGGCCGCGTGCAGGCTCATCAACTGCTCGGTCACCTGCCAGCGCTGCTCGTCGGCGCGCTGCATCGCCAGCTCCGCCGCCTCGGTGCGCTCGCGCTGGGCCTCGAGGCGGGTGTTGGCGTTGCTCGCCCGCGCCCCGAGCACGCCGACGATGAACAGTCCCAGCACCGCCGTCGCCGCGACCGCGATCAGCGCCCCCTGGCAGAGCTTGCGCAGGCGATGGATCTCGCCGCGCGCGTGCACGAGCTGCTCGTGGGCGTCGTCGGCGTGGCGCTGGGCCAGCATCATGCTCGCCCCGGCCAGTCGCTGAAACCGCCGGGCCACGTCCTCCGTGCCCGCCTCCTCGCCATCGCCGAGCAGCTTGCCCGGCCGGAAGCCGGGACGATCGCCCCCGGCGTCGTCGGCCGGCTGCTCATCGTGGCGATCGTCGGCACCGGCGGGCGCCGACATGGAGCTGACCCCGGCATGGGTGGCGGGCCCGGTGGTGGGGCGGGTGGCGGGGTTGGTGGTGGCGTCGGTCTCGGTGGTGGGGGTGT
>SKPT01000147.1 GCA_007119405.1 Phycisphaeraceae bacterium | reverse complement strand
TCGGCCGCGAGCAGCTCCGCGAGCAGGACGCCCTGGCCCGGTACGAACGCGAAATGGCCCGCGCCAACCGGCAGCTCGCCGTGGGCAACTACAGCCAGGCCGCCGACGCCGTCAGCGAGGCCCGACGCACCCTCGACCACCATCGCCGCGCCCTGCGGCCCGAGCAGTACCGCACCCTCCGCCACGAGGCCGAACGCCTCGCCGTCCAGATCGACGAGCGCCGCGCCCGCGCCATGGCCATGGACCAGCGCCGCCGGGAGGTCCAGCAGCGACACCAGCAGGAGCTCGCCCGCGCCCGCGCCGAGCGCGAGCAGCACATGCAGGTGCGCCAGTTGCTCGAACGCGCCCTGGAGCTGCGCCGCGAAATGCGCTACGACGAGGCCCTGGCCCTGGTCGACCGCGCCTTGGCCATCGACCCCAACGACCCCGGCGCCCAGGGCATCAAGACCAGCATCGAGGACACCTGGCAGATGGTCCGCCACCGCGACCTGCTCCGCGAACGCGGCCGCGAAAGCGCCGAGCAGACCATCCACGCCCTCGAGGCCACCATCCCCTACTCCGACCTCATCACCTACCCGCCGGACTGGCCCGAGCTCTCCCTCCGCCGCTGGCGCGGCCTGGCCGAGGAGCACGGCCTGAACGTCCAGACCCGACGCGCCCTGGCCCAGAACGTCGCCATCGAGTTCGACAACACCGAGCTCGCCGACGCCCTGGACTACCTCCGCGAAACCACCGACGTCGACTTCAACATCGCCTGGACCGCCCTCGAGCCCGAAGGCATCAGCCGCCAAACCCCCATCCACCTCCACGCCCGCGAGCTCAAAGCCCAACGCGCCCTGGAGATGGTCCTGCACCAGGCCTCGGCCGCCGGAAGCGATCGCGCCAGCTACGCCATCCACGACGGCATCGTTTCCATCTCCACCCAGCGTGACCTCGAACGCTCCACCGAAACACGCCTCTACAACATCCGCGACCTGCTCGTCGAGGTCCCCAACTTCGACGACCCGCCTTCGTTCAGCCTCCAGGAAGTCCTCGATAACCGACGCGGCTCCACCCCTTCAGGCGGACCCGGCTTCGGCCGCGGCGGCTCCGGCGCCGCCGGCGCAGGCAGCCCCGGCTCCGACTCCAACCGCGGGCCGCTGTTCCAGCGCAACCGCCGCAACAACTCCGACGAACAGGTCTCCCGCGAGCTGCTCGTTCAGCAGATCACCGACCTCATCCGCGACACCGTCGGACGGCACGACGAGTGGAACGCCTACGACGGCCCCGGCGCCGTCTCCTCCGTGCGCGAGCTCAACGGCAACCTCGTCGTCCGCACCACCTCCACCAACCACTCCGCCATCGGCTCGCTGCTCGAACAGCTCCGCGAGACCCGCATGATCCAGATCTCTGTCGAGGCCCGCTTCCTCCTCGTCGATCAGCACTTCCTCGAGGACATCGGCGTCGACCTCGACTTCCAGGTCACCAACATCGGCGGCAACTTCGGGCCCATCCGCGTCGCCCAGGACTCCGTCAACATCGCCGACTCCGTCCACGCCGGCTCCATCATCACTCCCGCCCACTTCCTCGACCGACCCTCCGGCGCCGCCGCCGGCCCCGGCGAGTTCTTCCCGGGCACCGGCTTCGAGGGACGCACCGGCCGGTCCATGGACATCGGCGCCTCGTTCCTCGACGACCTTCAGGTCAACCTCCTCGTCCGCGCCACCGCCGCCTCGCAACGCTCCATCTCCCTGACCGCCCCGCGCGTCACCTTCCTCGACGGCCAACGCGCCCACGTCGTCGTCGCCCGCGAAGTCCAGTTCATCAGCGACCTCGAAGCCGTTCCCGACGCCGTCGCCCTTCAGCCCACCCCCGACGTCGTGACCTCCGGCGTCGTCCTCGACGTCGAGGGCACCGTCTCCGCCGACCGACGCTACGTCACCATGACCCTGCGCCCGACGCTCGCCACGCTCATCGAGCCCATGCGCACCATCCGCTTCGGCGCCGTCGTCGCCGTCGAGCTGGAAGACCAGCCCGACATCTTCATCCCCATCGAGGGCTTCCTCGACCTGCCTGAGCTCGAGCTGACCCTGGTCCGCACCACCGTCCACGTCCCCGACAAGGGCACCCTGCTCATCGGCGGACAGCGGCTCGTCGCCGAGACCGAGATCGAGGCCGGCGTCCCCGTCCTCTCTCGCGTCCCGCTGATCAATCGCCTCTTCACCAGCCAGACCACCGTCCAGGACGAGCGCACGCTGCTCATCCTCGTCAAGCCCACCATCATCATCCCCCAGGAAGAGGAAGACCTGCTCTACCCCGGCCTGCGGCAGAACCCCGAAGCCTACGACCGCCGCTCCCCGGGCTTCTGACCTCACGCCCGCTCTGAGCGAGCGAGTCCGCGAGCGAGCCAAGGGCGGGATTTCCGAAGCCCTCCAAAAACCAACCCACACCAGGCCCCTCCCCGCGGAGGGGCCTGTTTTTTTGCTATATTCCACCTCCCCAAGCCGCTCGCGGCTTCGCGAACCCCACCGGCTTGAAGCTACCCCACCGACTCGAACAACCCCCCGTTACTGGAGACCTCCCCATGCCCGCTCGCGCGAAAATCGCCATCATCGGCGCCGGTGGCAACGTCGGCGCCTCCTGCGCCCTCTGGGCCGCCGCCAAGGAGCTCGGCGACATCATCGCCGTGGACATCCTCCAGGCCGAGGGCACCGTCAAGGGCCGCATGCTCGACCTCGCCCAGGCCATGCCCATCGAGCTCGCCGACAGCCGCATCACCGGCACCACCGACTACGCCGACATCGCCGGCTGCGAGGTCGTCGTCGTCACCGCCGGCCTGCCGCGCAAGCCCGGCATGAGCCGCGACGACCTGATCGAGAAGAACGTCCAGATCGTCAGGCAGGTCAGCGAAAGCATCAAGCAGCACGCCCCCGACGCCATCGTCATCGTCGTCTCCAACCCGCTCGACGCCATGGTCTACACCGCCTGGAAGACCACCGGCTTCCCGACGCACCGCATCGTCGGCCAGGCCGGCGCCCTCGACGTCGCCCGCTTCAAGACCTTCATCGCCATGGAGACCGGCTACAGCGTCGAGGACGTCAACGCCCTGCTGCTCGGCGGCCACGGCGACGACATGGTCCCCCTGCCCCGCTTCACCAACATCGCCGGCATCCCCGTGACCCAGTTCATCAGCGAGCAGCGCCTCGCCGAGCTCGTCGAGCGCGCCAAGAAGGGCGGCGGCGAGATCGTTGAGCTCATGGGCACCAGCGCCTATTACGCCCCGGCCGCCGGCGTCATCCAGATGGTCGAAGCCATCGTCCGCGACAAGAAACGCATCATCCCCTCCGCCGCCTATTGCGACAAGGCCTACAACGTCGGCGGCTACTTCGTCGGCGTCCCGGCCGTGCTCGGCGCCGCCGGCGTCGAGGACGTCATCGAGATCGACCTCAACAGCGACGAGCAGGCCCTCATGGACGCCTCCGTCAGCCACGTCAAGGACCTCGTCGCCAAGGTCCGCGACATGTTCCCCGAACTCAAGTAGCCCGCCCAGCGTTGAGATGGAGGTGACCGAGCCCGTGCGATCCACGCCCGGCCTGAGCGCCGGGCGCCACGGACAAGCGGAGGCCGCGGAGCTTGTCAGTGCCCGGCGGCCCGCCTTTCAGCACAGGGCCGCAAAGGTCAGCAGCGTCAGCAGGGCCACGCGTCGTCGCCTTGGAAACCGTCGACCATCAAAACCGAAGATGGATTCGAGCATCGCGTCTCTCCCTGATTTCCGCCTCCCTCCTGCCCCAAGCATTCAACGGCCGTGCCCGAACGCCACCCATTCCGCCGAATATCTCATAAACCATTGATAAAACGGACTTAACACATGACCGGCCACCGTTCAGCCCCCTTCCGATTCCTCCGGCTGTCGCCCCCGGACAACATCGCCCGGCCGGGCATGTTCACCCCCGGCATCATCGCCGCCGCCCTGCCCGCCCTCCGCCCCCCCCCCCCCCCCCCCCCCCCCCCCCCCCCCCCCCCCCCCCCCCCCCCCCCCCCCCCCCCCCCCCCCCCCCCC
>SKPT01000148.1 GCA_007119405.1 Phycisphaeraceae bacterium | reverse complement strand
TCAACCTCGCGTTGCGTGTACCGCCTGCCCATCCTCCATCTTGTACCGAGAATGGCGGCATGGCGCAACCGCTACATGTTGTGGTTACGTAGGTCCGGTGGCACAAGGCGTGAATGGATACTGCACCAGGCGCTGCAGCGGGCGCGCGACCAACCGCAGGAGGACGAGGTTGACCAGGCCCGTGACGATCAGCCCCAGCGCCGCCAGGGCGCCAAGCCGCACCAGCAGGTGGTGGCGCAGGTCCGCGTAGATGTTGTCCACGAACTCGGAGACGTAGAGCGACACCTCTGCCTCGTGCTGGCTGGCCACCAGAATCCGCTGATCGGCCCAGCTCGCCTGCCATCGCTGATCGTCGATTGCCTGCACCATCGCCCGGAAGTGCGCAGGTGAGGCTCGCTGGTGCGTCCGCGCCTGAAAAACCTGACCGTCAACTTCGACAGCAAGGTGATGGCCAGGCGACAGACCCTCGTGCATGCGGGCACACGCCTGGTCGATCAACCACTGAACAGCCTCCGGGCCCTCGGCCCACGCGGCCTGCACGGCCGGCAGGAGCACCGCTGCCTGCTGCTTGAGCTCGACGTGCTTCTGATACAGCCGGGCGTCGAGCTCACGCTGCGAATCCACCGACAGCATGACGCCCAGACCCAGCACCAGCACGGCGGTGACCGCCAACAGCAGACGGGCACGGATCGACTTCGGTATGGGGATGGTCTCAAACATGAGATGTGGTCGCGGATGGAGTCGTTGGAAATGATGGTGCTGACGGGCGTCCCGCGACGGCGCGTTCTGCGAGATCCGCCCACTGGGCGAGCGGAACTTGCCGAAATGCTTGGACAACACGCGGATCGAATTGCCGATGGGATTGCCGCCTGATGTAGGCTTGCGCCTCATGCCACGGCAGGGGACGTCGGTAGGGTCTTTCGCTGGTCAAGGCGTCAAAGACGTCCGCGACGGCGAAAATACGTGCTGGCAGTGGAATTTTCTCACCACGCAGGCCGTCGGGATAGCCCGTGCCGTCGTACCACTCGTGGTGGGCGCGTACGATCTTGGCCAGGCCGCGCAGGCTGGGTGTGGCGGCAAGGATCTCACCACCGAGTGCGGCATGCGTCTGCATCATCCGCCACTCATCCGTGCTCAACTCACCGGGCTTGAGCAGGATTCGATCGGGAACGCCGATTTTGCCCACATCATGCAGAACGGCCACCTGCTTGAGCGTCTCGAGAGCCCCCGCGGCCAGTCCCATCTCCTCGCCGATGCGCCGTGCATAGGCCCCCACCCGCTGGGCGTGTTGTTCGGTCCTGTGTTCACGCACGTCCAAGGCCTTCAGCAAGGCCTGAAGTGTGCTTCGATTCGCTTCGCCGACTTGGTGCACGGCGCGCCGCTCGCGGCCAACCAGGAGCCCCGTCAGCGCGGCAATGGTCCAGAGCGTGACCAGTTCCCCGGCCTGGTTCAGATTCTCTCCCATTTGCCCCGCCCACTGCACGAGGACGTGCGGCGCGTACAGAACGCTAACGGCGGCCGCGGCAAGCAGCCCGCCGCGCAGCCCGAACCAGACCGCCGCCAGCACGACGGGCACGAGCAGCAGCTTGCGCATCAGCACGTGCACGGCGTGAAGCCACCCTGGCTCGCCGGGCACCAACCAGTGCACGCCCGCGATCAGCAGCGCCACAAGGATCAGGATTTGCACCCGTTGCCGCATCACCAACTCCCGCCCGGACAGCCGCAGCGCGACCCAGCCCGCGTACCTTTCCTAACGAGCCGCGGCCGGCCGTGGGTTCAACGTGTGTGTGGTTTTGTGGCAGCTTCTACAACCGGTGTGAGTCTGGATCGGCGTCGGCAGGCCCTGCTGGGGCAGGTGGCGGCGCGGTACGGCTGGATCTTCGCGCACGAACTGAGAAGTTCCACACCCGCTCGATGTGGCCCGGCTATATTCCTTCGCCTGCCCCTTGCACCTTCCCGTTACGCTCCCGAAGCCGCCGCGAGAGCAGGTTAAAGAGTGGGCAGAACACCAAGGCGATGTAAAAACCGTAGGCGACACTGCCGACCAGACCGACCAGGAAGCTGCCCCAGCTCAGCCAAGTGAAGCCTGGCAGAAGCCGGCCCCACAGCTCGTACATGGCCCACTGAGGAAACAGCAGCCCGAACAGAACTGAAAGCACGTAGGTGAGGGCGAAGAACGAAGCGAGGGCCAGCGCCACCACCCGCCAATCCAGAAGGGTCAGCCGGCGTGGTGGTTCCGTCTCACGGGGTTCGAATACGGACGTCTCGCCCGCAAGATCCACGGACGAAATGTACTGGTGGGGGTGCTCGACAAAGAGGTCTCTGCAACGCTCGGAGCAGAAATGAAAGCGCTGGCCGGCATGTTCTGCAGTGGCCGATGCCTGCGTCACGGGCCCCACGGCGCCGCATACGGGATCGCGTACGACCCACTGCTGATGGCTCACCGCCGATTCGTTCCCGCCAGCACGCTCGGTTGGCGACACCTCGTCGGGCCGCCTCCCCCCGCCCGCGGCTCGTATGAGAATCCAGGCGATGACAATCGCAACTGCAATAAGGAAATAGACTTCCACGGCCGTGCTCCTCAATCGGAAGGAACGTCTCCTGCGCCGGTCCGCCGCCGGCGCAGGCGGGGAATGAATCCGGGCGTACTGGCCGCATAGCGGGCGTAGTCCTCACCGAACTCGGCCAGAGCATCGCGCTCCTCGCGCCGGGCCAGGTGTACGTAGACGTTCACCAGCACGGGGAACATGGCCAGCGTCAGCAGGGTGGGCCATTGCAGCAGGAAGCCGAGCATGATGAGGATGAATGCGGCGTACTGCGGGTGCCGGATCCGGGCGTACGGGCCGGCCGTGGCCAGCCGTCCCTCGCGCTGCGCCGGATAGAGCACGCGCCAGGCGGCGATGAGCAGCATGAAGCCGGCGACGATCAGGCCAAGGCTCGCGATGTGGAACGGGTCGATATGCGGGTCGAGTTCCAGCCCCAGCAGCGTGTTCCAGAGGTGGCCGGCGTCATGTGACAGGAGATCGACACTCGGATAGCGTGTGCTCAGCCAACCCGAAAGCAGATAGATGGTCAGCGGAAAGCCGTACATCTCCGTGAACAGGGCCACGACGAAGGCCGAGAACGCCCCGAAGCTGCGCCAGTCCCGCTTCGTCCGCGGCCGGTAGAAGCTGAACGCGAAGATCAGGACGATGGCGACGTTGACGATCACCAGCATCCACAGGCCATAGACAGCAGCATCACCGGGCATCGTCAGGCCCCCTTCCGGCGCGAGGTTCCCGCTGCTCACCAAGCCCGCGATGCAGCAGCCAATGGGTTACCAGGCAGAGCAGCGCCAGCCCGGCGACCAGCAGGCCCGGGCGGAACAGGGCCGTGTGCACGCGATGTTCGGCGATGAGAAACATCCCCAGCACCACCAGTAACGCCACCTGGCTGAGCATGAGGGCAATCTGGCTCCATCGTTGTCCGGCGATTGCTCTGTCATGCCGTTGATGCATCGGGGCGCCTCCATCTGCTGGTGGGGCCGCCGGCGCGCTGTCGCCCGATAGCCTGGTGCGGTTATCCCGCAGGAGTTCTTGATTCTGAGACTGCCGGCGCTGTTCCTCGCGGACCGATCGTAGAACCCGGTCATCCACTGGTCTGAACGTCCTGCGTTGGTTGCCTGGTTCAATTCGGCGCGGATTTTTCAGATGGTGGAATCGGGATCGGCGTCGCGCGCCGTACGCCTTGCTCAGCCTCATTCCGCGAACTTTGAACCCGCGAGGGCCAGGCGTTCGTTTAGATAAATGGACATCGCTACAGGCGACCACACCCTCAACAACGGAGGCAACCGTGTTCGTGCAGATCAGAGGCCGGCGCATCGACATCTCGCAAGCGATGCGTCGCCAGGTTCACCTCCGGATCCTCCGCCCCCTGCGCCGGCGACAGGAGCACCTCGCGCAGATGCTTATCTGGCTCAAGGACCTGAAGGGCCCGCGCGGCGGCGTGGACAAAATCTGCCAGGTCGAGTTGGAACTCGCCGCTCGGCGTCAAATCATCATCCGG
>SKPT01000131.1 GCA_007119405.1 Phycisphaeraceae bacterium | reverse complement strand
TCCGCTCCAGCTCGGGGCTGCGCCCCTCGCTTGCGCTCCGGCAGACCCAGCGATAGAATCACCAACCACCCAACCGACTCTCATTGAGGCTGGCACATAGTTTTCAGGCAGGCCAAGGCGACCCGCGTTCCTACCCCTTTCGTCACCTAATCGCTGATGCGCGTCCACAACCGCAACGACGAGCCCATTCGGCTGATCTACAGCCGCGCCGAGTGCGATCCGGTAGCGTCTTCGCCACGGTGCCCCGCGAGCCGATCGAGCCGGGCGGGTCGGTGGAAGTGCCCATCCGCGAAGCCGACGAGTTGGGGCCGGGACAAGAGTCGCGCGGCTAGTGTACCCCGTCAAGCAGTCTGCACCTTATACGAGGCCACGGTAGGCCGCTATTTTCGGTGGTGTTGCTTGATGGCGCGGAATGCCCGATGAAACCCCTCGACAATGACCGCGTTCGATAGGGTGCAGAATCTCAGGCGGAGACCACTAGCCCCTAACCCCCAGCCCCTACCTCCCCATGCCCACAGGCCTCGCCAACGTCAGCATCCGCCACCCCATCGGCACGCTCGCGATCGCGTCGGTGGTGTTCGTCGTCGGGCTGTTCTTCATCGGCCGCCTGCCGATCGACCTGCTGCCGGACATCGAGCGGCCGCTGATCCGCGTCACCGCCAACTACCCCGGCACGGCGCCGGAGATCATGGAGGAGCAGGTCACGCGCGTGCTCGAACGCAACCTCGCGGCCACCGAAAACCTCATCGACATCGACAGCCGGGCGTCCCAGGGCCGCACCAACGTGACGCTGCACTTCGCCCACGGCACCAACATCGACCTCGCGCTCCAGGACGCCTCGCGCCACCTGGAGCTGGCGCGCACGCAGCTCCCCGGCGACATCGAGTCGCTGCGCCTGTACAAGTTCGACCCGGCGCAGAGCCCCGTCTGGCAGGCGGGCTTCACCTCCAGCATGCGCGACGAGGTCCAGGTCCGCGACTGGGTCGAGAACCAGCTCACGCCGCAACTCGTGGCGATCCACGGCGTGGCGGGTGTCGAGGCGGCGGGCGGGCTGCAACGCGAGATGCAGGTCATCATGGACCAGCATCGCCTGCGGTCCTATGGCCTGACGATGCATGACGTCATCGGCACGCTCGAGCAGGAGAACGTCGACATCGCCGCCGGCTGGGTCACGTCCGACACCTTCGACGTCATGGCCAGCACCGACGGCATGTTCACGTCGGTCGACGACATCCGCAACGTGCTCATCCGCCTGCCCGGCGACGCCAGCCAGACCACCCGCCACATCCGCCTGACCGAGGTCGCCGACGTGCGCGACGGCTTCCGCGACCAACGCCTGCACGTGCGCTTGAATGGCGGCGCGGCCTCGCAGGCCTCCGTCTTCAAGCTCCCCGACGCCAACACCGTCGAAGTCGTCGACGCCGTCAACCGCACCATGGACCGGCTCGAAGCGTCCGGCTTCATCCCCGAAGACATCACCTTCCACCCCATCGGCGACCCGGCGTTCTTCATCCGCGGCGCCATCGCCAGCGTGAGTTTGGCCGCGATCCTCGGCGGCCTGCTCGCCATGAGCGTCGTGTTCCTCTTCCTGGGCTCATTCCGCAAGAGCTTCGTCATCGGCCTGTCGCTGCCCATCGCCCTCATGGCCACCTTCGCCATGATGGGCCTGGGCAACCTCACGCTCAACATCATCAGCCTCGGCGGCCTGGCGCTGGGCGTGGGCCTGCTGCTCGACAACGCCATCGTCATGCTCGAAAACATCTATCGCCACCGCGACGAGCTGGGCGAGTCGCCCGAGAACGCCGCCCATCGCGGGGCCAGCGAAGTGAGCAGCGCCATCGTCGCCGGCACCATGACCAATCTCGCGGCCGTGGTCCCCTTCCTGCTCGTCTCGGGCATGGCCGCGCTCGTCTTCCGCGAGCTGATCCTCACCATCTCCTTCGCCATCGTCGCCACCCTCGCGGCGGCGCTGACGCTGGTGCCCATGCTCGCGGCGCTGCTGGGGCACGTGCGCTTCGAGAGCGGCATCGCCCGCACCGCACCGCTGCGCGCGTTCAACGGCGGCATCGACCTGCTGCGTCGCGGCTACCGCCGCATCCTGCCCGGCGTGCTGACGCTGCGCTGGGCGGTGATCGCGCTGGCGGCGCTGGCACTCGTCGGTGCGGGCTATCTCTACACGCAGCTCGGCAACGAGTTCCTGCCCGAGGTCGACGACGGCAACGTCTTCGTCCGCATGGTGCTCCCCCCCGGCACGCCGCCGCACGAGACCAACGCCGCCGCCCAGCAGATCGAGCAGGCCGTCGCGGGCATGCCCCACGTGCGCTCGATGTTCACGTTCGTCGGCGGACACCTCGGCGGCGGGGTGGTCAACGAGCGGCCGGGCACGTCCAACATCCGCATCGAGCTCAGCCCCGCCCGCGAGCGCCCCGGCATGCCCGCCGGGCAATGGGTCCGCGACGCCCAGGCCCGCCTCGACGCGCTCGACCTGCCCGGGGCGCGCATCAGCGTGCGCCCGCCGTCGATCCCCGGCCTGCGCTTCGGCGGCGGGGCGGACCTGTCCATCAGCATCATCGGCGAGGATCTCGCCATCCTCCACGAGCTCGGCAGCGAAGTCGTCGCCCGCATCCAGGACATCCCGGGCCTCGAAGGCGTGGAGATCGGCCGCGAGGATCAGAGCCCGCTGATGCGCGTGCGCGTCGACCGCCAGCGCGCCGCGGACCTCGGCCTGCGCGTCTCGGAGGTCGGCCAGGCGATCCGCGACGCTGTCGACGGAGCCGTCCCCACCCAGTTCCGCACCGCCAACCAGCAGTACGACATCCGCGTCCAGCTCCCCCGCGCCGCCGCCAGCGACGCCGAGACGCTCGGGCAACTGCTGCTGTTTCGCAACCCGGGTGAGCCCGTGCTGCTGCGCGACGTCGCCAGCTTCGAGCTCGGCGAAGGCCCCGCCCACATCGTGCGCGAAAACCAGAACCGCGCCGTGCAGATCAACGGCGACATCAACACCACTGTGAGCGACGTCGGCACCATCATGGCGGCCGTGCAGGCCAACCTCGCCGATCTCAATCTGCCCGATCAATACAGCATGATCTTCGGCGGGCAGTGGGAGACGATCGAGGAGACCAACCGCGAGCTGCTCGTCGTCATCTCGCTGGCGGTGTTCCTCGTCTTCGTCGTGCTCGCGGTGCAGTATGAGCGGCTGGCCAACCCGCTGATCATTCTCGCCACCGCGCCGCTGGCGCTCGTCGGCGTGGTGCTCATCCTTTACGTCACGTCCACGCCCATGTCGGCGCCGGTGCTCATCGGCGTGATCCTGCTCGTGGGCATCGTGGTCAACAACGCCATCCTGCTCGTCGAGTACATCGAGCTCGGCCGGCGCCAGCACCACCTGCCCATCCGCGACGCGATCGTGGAGGCCGGCGCCATCCGCTTGCGCCCCATCCTCATGACCACGTCCACCACGATGCTGGGCATGACGCCGCTGGCGATCGGCCTGGGCGCGGGCGCGGAGATCATGCGCCCGCTCGCCCTGGCGGTGATCGGCGGGCTGGGCGTGTCGATGCTGCTGACGCTCTTCGTCATCCCCTGCCTCTACCTGGTCGTCAGCCGCTTCGCCGAGCGCCTCAAGCACTGGCTGACCGGCAAACGCGGCGAGCAGGACACGCCACACCGCGCGACCAGCGCCGCCGCGCCCGCACCGGCCGGGGCGAGCGGCTAGTACCACAACGCTAAGAAGCCACAGATGAACACAGATAAACACGGATAAGAACCGGGAATGGAGAACCCAACGGCCCCCGCGTTACCGGGGATAAGGCCGCGGTGTCCAACACCCTGAAAATCTGTGTTCATCTGTGTTTATCTGTGGATAGCCTCTTCATCAGTTGGCGTTGTAGTACTAGGCTCCGTCCGAAAAGTGGTTCATTCGGAATTTCCGGGATCGCCCTGAAGGGGCGACGGGTTGTAGCCACGGGTGGAGCGCAGCGGAACCCGTGGTTGTCAGCAGCGTGAACGAACGCCGCCCCGGCAGGGGCGGAGGCGATGCAGCCTGGC
>SKPT01000519.1 GCA_007119405.1 Phycisphaeraceae bacterium | reverse complement strand
CGGCGTTTTCCGGTTCCTCTAAGTAGCTGCTGAGATCTCAATGGCCGTCTATGACTTCCTGGTGCTGGGCTATTTTGCCGCGCTGATCGCGATGGTGCTTTACTTCCTGGTGCGCGGCACGGCGGGCTGGAAGCCGCCTTTCATCGTGCTGGTGCTCTCGGCGTGCCTGCTGTTCATGTGGTACCCGGGGCGGTACGGCCCGTCGCAGACGCTCAAGCCGGGCCTGGACCTCGCCGGCGGCACGACGCTGATCTACGACGTGAACCTGCCCGATGACGTGGAGAATCCGGACCGGGTGATCGACGAGCTGATCGACGTGCTGCGCGACCGCGTGGACCCGGCCGGGACGCGCAACCTCGTCTGGCGCCAGATCGCGGGCAACCGCATCGAGATCCAGATGGCGCTGGCCACCGCCGAGACGGGCGAGCGGCGGCAGGCCTACGCCGACACCATCGAGCGCATCGCCCAGGGCAACCTCTCCCGCGCCCAGGTCGACGCCCTGCTCCGCGCCGAGGACGACGAGGCCCGGCAGCGGCAGATCGACACCATCGCCGGCGAGCACGACGCCCTGCGCGCAGCGCTTGAGGAGCTGGTCGACGCCCACGCCGCGCTGGAGCAGGCCCGCCAGCCCTACGAGCAGGTGCAGTCGGCCTATCGCCAGGCGCAGCGCGAGCTCGAGGAGCTGGACGAGGACGCCGACGCCACCCGGCGCGAGGCGCTCGAGGCGCAGGCGCGCGAGCTTCAGCACGAGCTGCGGACCCGGACCGAGGCGCTGCTCGAGGCCCGGCGGGCCTTCGCCGAGCAGCGCGAGGCGGTCGACGCGTTCAACGTCAACGTCCAGGCCCTGCAGGACGTGCTCACGCTGCCGCGCGAGGCCCGTCGCGGCGAGCAGGCGAGCCCGCGCGAGCAGGCGCTGGCGGAGCTGATCGAGCAGCACCCGGATCGGGCGGATGAGATTCGCGCCGCGGCCGACGCCCACTTGGCCTACGAGCGCGTGCGCGGGCCGCTGGATGACCCCGAGGACCTGATCACGCTGCTGTCGGGAGCGGGCGTGCTGGAGTTCCGCATCGCGGCGACGGCGCGGACGGCGGAGGGGGTGGACATCGGCGACTACCGCCGGCAGTTGGCCGAGCGCGGCCCGCGGGCCGGGCCGGAGCGGCCGTGGCGCTGGTTCGAGATCGATGACCCGAGCCAGTTCGCGTCGACGGCGGAGGAGCTGGAGCGTCTGCACGCGGATCCGGCGCAGTACTTCGCCGCGAGGCGCGGGCTGGTCGGGGCCGAGCATGGCGGGCGCTACTACCTGCTGCTGGCCAACACGCCGGACCGCTCGCTGACGCGCGCCGAGGCGGGCTGGGAGCTGACGCAGGCGTCGATGGGCCAGGACGGGCGTGGCCGGCCGGCGGCGAACTTCCGGCTGAACCCGGTCGGGGGCCAGCTCATGGGCCACCTGACCCGCGGCCACGTCGAGGAGCCGATGGCCATCCTGCTGGACAACCAGGTCATCAGCGCCCCGACCCTGCAATCGCAGATCACCCAGTCCGGGCAGATCACCGGCGACTTCTCGCGCCAGGAGCTGGACTACCTGCTGCGCACGCTGCGCGCCGGCTCGACGCTGGCGGAGCTCAGCGAGCGGCCGTCGATGATCCAGACCACCGGGCCGCAGCTCGGCCAGGACAACCTGCGCGCGGGCATGCAGGCGGCGATCATCTCGCTTGTCGTCGTCGGGCTGTTCATCATCAGCTACTACTTCTTTTCCGGCCTGGTCGCCAACGTCGCCCTGTTCTCGAACATGGTGATCATCCTGGGCGTCATGGCGCTGATCGACGCGACCTGGACGCTGCCGGGCATCGCCGGCATCGTGCTGACCATCGGCATGGCGGTCGACGCCAACGTGCTGATCTTCGAGCGCATCCGCGAGGAGATCGAGCGCAAGGCGGACCTGGCCACCGCGGTGCGCCTGGGCTACGAGAAGGCGCTGTCCACCATCCTCGACGCCAACATCACCACGCTGATCACCTGCATCGTCCTGGGCTACACGGCCACGGCGGAGGTGCGGGGCTTCGCGGTGACGCTGGGCATCGGCATCCTGGCGACGCTGTTCACCGCGCTGTTCGTCACCCGCGTGATCATCGAGGCCTACGTGCACTGGGCCCGCCGGCGCTCGCTGCCGATGCTGCCCACGGCCGTGCCGGCGATCAGCCGGGCGCTGTCGCCGAACGTGAACTGGATCGGCAAGCGCTACGCGTTTTTCGCGATCTCGGCGGTGCTGATCATCGCCGGGCTGTCGGTGGCGCTGACCCGCGGCGAGGACATGCTCGACATCGAGTTCCGCGCCGGGACGCAGGTGAACTTCGAGCTGGCGGAGGACACCACGCTGCCGATCGAAGAGGTGCGTGACCGGCTCGACGCCTGGGGCGAGGTCGGGACGGCGATGCAGCGCGAGGACTTTCACCCCGATCAGTTCGACGCGCCGCAGCGGGAGATCCACCAGCAGCTTCAGCAGATCGTCGCCGACGCCCAGGAGCGCCGGGCCCGCGCCGAGGAGCGCGGCGAGGTGGTGGACCGCGAGGTGGATCCGAGCCTGCTGACGCAGGCGCGGGTGGTGACGGTGGGCATGACGCAGCGTACGGAGGCGGGCACCGAGGCCGGCGGATTCAACATCGCCACGCTGATTACCGACGCGCAGGCGGTCGGCGCGCTGATCACGAGCATCTTCGGCGACGTGCTGGACCCGGAGCTGACGCGGATGATCCGCTTCGCCGGCGATGACATCGACAACGTCGGCGCGGCGCAGCGCCAGGGCGTGGTGGAGGTCGTCGAGGAGGCCGACCTGGGCGAAGCGCTCGGCCGGCTGGACGTCACGGGCATCAACGTCGCGGACTACCTCGGCGGGGTCATGATCCGCCTCGAGGACATGGACGAGCCGGCGTCCATCGAGGACCTGGAGCAGCGCATCCGGCGGATGGGGCTGGACCCGGCCCACGAGCACCTGGGCTATCGGCCGTTCGCGGTCTACGGCCTGGACCCGGCGCCGACGCCGTCCGGCGCGGCGCAGCGATTCAGCAGCGCGGTCGTGGTGGTGCGTGACGCGGAGACGAACTACATCGATCGCCCCGACGCCTTCGCCGACCCGATGGGCCTGGCGCAGACGGAGTGGGACCGCGTGCGCGACGCGCTCGGCCGCGGCACCAGCCTGGGCAGCGTCAGCAACTTCTCCAGCCAGATCTCCGCCACGATGCAGCAGCAGGCCATCGCCGCGATCGTCCTGGCCCTGCTCGCCGTCGTGGCCTACATCTGGTTCCGGTTCGGCAACATCCGCTACGGGCTGGCGGCGATCGCGGCGCTGGTGCACGACGTGGCCCTGGCGATCGGGCTCATCGCCCTGACCGGGTACTTCAACAGCGAGAACAACGCCCTGGCGGCGCTGCTCCTGCTCGACCCGTTCCAGATCAACCTCGCCGTCGTCGCCGCGATGCTCACGATCATCGGCTACTCGCTCAACGACACCATCGTCGTCTTCGACCGCATCCGCGAGAACCGCGGCAAGCTCGCCCGCGAGACGCCCGAGATCATCAACACCTCGATCAACCAGACCATCAGCCGCACCGTCATCACCTCGGGCACGACGCTGCTGGCCGTCGGCGTGCTGTACGTCTTCGGCGGCCCCGGCGTGCACGGCTTCGCGTTCACGGTGCTCATCGGTGTGGCCATCGGCACCTACAGCTCCATCGCCATCGCCGCCCCGACCCTGCTGCTGTTCCCGCAAAAGGGCGACGCCCGGACGAAGAAGCCGGCCGAGGCCGGCCTGCGCCAACCGGAGCGCATCGAGCAGGCCGCGGGATGAGGCGGCGACATCACGATGACACCCGAAGCCCACGGCCGCGAGGCCGTGGGCTTTTTTGTTGACCGGGGGCAGTTGACTGGGGGCAATCGGTGCCACCCCGGCCGGCGTTAGCGTGTGGATCGATGCGATGATCAGCACGTGTCGTGGCCGCAGGTAGCACGCAACGCCGTGAACTTCAGTTGTAGGGTGGGTAGAGCGAAGCG
>SKPT01000309.1 GCA_007119405.1 Phycisphaeraceae bacterium | reverse complement strand
GTAGGCGTGATCGCCCAGGGTCAGGCCATCGACCCCCGCCTCGCAGAGCTTGCGGTAGAGCTCCGGCGTCAGGCCCGAGCCCGCGGCCGCGTTCTCCACGTTGGCGATGACCAGGTCCACGGCGAAGCGCTCGCGGATCGCGGGCAACTGCTGGGCCAGGGCAAATCGGCCCGGGGCCCCCACGACGTCGCCGAGCATGACAATGCCGATGCCCATCCGGCCAAGCTACCACCGGGCGGGCACGGGGGCCAGTTTCGGGGATCGGGGATTGGGGGTCGGGGATCGGGGTTCGGGGATCCGCAGAAGTGGTGACCGCGTCGGGCGGTGTTGTGAGCAAACGCCGCGGCTACCGAAACCGCATCCAGCCTCCGAGCCCGCCATTGATCTCTGCGGATCCCCGATCCCGAACCCGGAACCCCGGATCAGGCGTCGAGGACGCCCTCTTCGATGAGCAGCTTCTCCAGGGCCTCGCTGAGCACGGCCGGGTCGTCGTAGTGGCCATCGTCGAGGCGGGCCTGGACCTTGTCGATCAGTTCCTGCCGGACCTCGGGCAGGTCGTGGATCTTGCTCAGGAGCTTGGCGACGGGCGTGAGCTCGACGGCGTCGCGGCCGCGGCTGGCGGCGGGGGTCGACGCGTCGCCGCGCTGGGCCGGGCCGGGCCTCTCGACCCCCGGCAGGTTGGTGCGTCCAATGGGCGTGATGTCGTTCATGAGGCACTCCTGTTCCCCGCCGGCGTCAACGGCTGCCTGCGGGGCCCGGCTCCGCGCCGATCGCATTACCTTTATCGCCCAGCCGCCCGCGAAGCCTTGAAGATATTAGCGCGGTGGTGCATAACTCGGTAAGATTTTTATTCCGTGAAACTTACATTCGATCACCGCGCCGCGGGTCCGGTAATGACCCCGTCTATCATGCTGGTGACAACCCATCTTCACAGTGGCCTAACACAACTCGAACAAACTATCGGCGCGCCGCCGCGCCGGGCTTGAAAAGCCCCTCGCCGAGGCGTCACGCCCAGGCCCGCCGGGCCGCCTCGGACCCGCTCAATTGACAAGCCCACGGCCGCGGCCGACGATGTCCCGACTATGGCCGACCTGCCCGCTGCGCTGGAGGATCTGCTGGGCCGCGCCGTCGTGGATGCGATGGGCGCCGAGTTCGCCGGGACGGACCCGATCCTCCGCCCGGCGGGCGATCCGCGCTTCGGGGACTACCAGGCGAACCTGGCGATGGGGCTGGCCAAGCGGCTTAAGCGCAAGCCGCGCGACGTCGCCGAGGCGATCGTGGCATCGCTGGCGGCCGTGCCCGAGGCGGATGAGCTGCTGGAGCAGGTCCAGGTCGCCGGGCCGGGCTTCATCAACCTGACGCTGCGCGGCCGGGCGCTGGCGGCGGCGGCCGGGGCGATGCTCGCGGACGACCGCTTGGGCCTGGCGGCCGAGGACCGGCCCGAGCATGTCGTGGTCGACTACTCCTCGCCCAACGTGGCCAAGCAAATGCACGTCGGGCATCTGCGCTCGACCGTCATCGGCGACGCCCTGGCCCGCGTGCTGGCGTACCGCGGCCACCGCATCACGCGGCAGAACCACCTCGGCGACTGGGGCACGCAGTTCGGCATGCTCATCGAGCACCTGGCCGACGTCGGGTTCAAGCCCGGCGAGATGCGGCAGCGCGCCGAGGCGGCGATCGGCGACCTGAACGAGCTGTACCAGCAGGCCAAGGCCAAGTTCGACGCCGACGCCGACTTCGCCGACCGCGCCCGCCGTCGCGTCGTCGCCCTCCAGGCCGGCGACGACGCGACGCTCAGCCTGTGGCGGGACCTCGTCGAGGAGTCCAAGAAGCACTTCAACGACATCTACCGACGCCTCAACGTCCAGCTCACCGACGCGGACATCCGCGGCGAGTCGTTCTACAACGATCAGCTCGCGTCGGTGGTCCAGGAACTGGAGCGCGCCGGGCTGGTCAGCGCGTCGCAGGGCGCGGCCGTGATCTATCTCGAAGGGTTCAAGGACCGCGACGGCAACGACCTGCCCATGCTCGTGCGCAAGAGCGACGGGGGCTACCTCTACGCGACGACGGACCTGGCGGCGGCGCGGTATCGCGTCCGCGAGCTTGAAGTGGATCGCATCATCTACGTCACGGATGCGCGCCAGAGCCAGCATTTCGCCATGCTCTTCGCCGCACTGCGCAAGGCGGGGTGGGCGGATGAGCGCGTGCGGCTGGACCACGTGCCCTTCGGCACGATCCTCGGGCCCGACCGCAAGCCCTTCAAGACGCGCGAGGGGGGAACGGTGCGGCTGATCGACCTGCTCGACGAGGCCGAGCAGCGCGCCGAGAAGGTCATCGAGCAGAAGAACCCGGACCTGTCGCCGGACGATCGCAAGCAGGTCTCGCGCGTGGTGGGCATCGGCGCGGTCAAGTACGCCGACCTGGCCAACGACCGGACGCGCGACTACGTCTTCGACTGGTCGCGTATGCTGGCGCTGGACGGCAACACGGCCCCGTACCTGCAGAACGCGTATGTGCGCATCCGGTCCATCTTCCGCAAGGGTGAGATCGATCCGGCCGCGCTCGATGCCGCGGCCATCACGATGACGGACGAGGCGGAGCGGGCGCTGATCCGGCATCTGCTCGCCTGGCCGGGTGTGATCGACGCGGTGGCGGAGCACCTGGAGCCGCATCGGCTGTGCAACTTCCTCTATGAGCTGGCGTCGGCGTATCACCGCTTCTACGAGCGCTGCCCGGTGCTCACGGCCGACGACGCCGCGACGCGGGCAAGCCGGCTGGCGCTGTGCCATCTCGTGGCCCGGACGCTGGCACAGGGGCTGGATCTGCTGGGCATCGAGACGGTCGAGATGATGTGACCCGCCTCGGGTGCCACACCGCCCGCCGAAGGCTGCCGCGGGCGATCGCGTATGGAGGGTCGAAGCACACCGCACCCGGTCGGGACGCCGTGTGGCCCCCCAGCCGCCCCGCGACGGTGTATCCTGACCGGACCCGACCCGGCCGTGGACCCTTGCCATGCGCATCTGCAACTTCGGCTCGCTGAACATTGACCGCGTCTTCCGCCTGCCGCGCATCGTGCGCGGTGGCGAGACGCTGCCCGCCACGTCGCTGGCGACGTTCGCCGGGGGCAAGGGGGCGAACCAGTCGGTGGCCCTGGCCCGGGCGGGCGCGGCTGGGGTGCGCGTGTCGCACGCCGGGTGCATCGGCGACGACGGGCGCTGGCTGATCGACAAGCTCAACGACGCGGGCGTCGACACCACGCACGTGCGCACGCTCGACGATGCGCCGACGGGCCAGGCGATCATCCAGGTCGACGACGCCGGCGAGAACGCGATCATCCTGCTGGCCGGGGCCAACCATCGCGTCACCGCCGAGCACGTCGCGGCGGCGCTGGAGGATCTTGCCGCCGACGACTGGCTTCTGCTGCAGAACGAGATCAACGACGTGGCGGGGATCATCGACGCCGCGGCCGCGCGCGGGCTGCGCGTCGCGCTGAACCCCGCGCCGTTCACCGACGCGGTGCGCAGCTATCCGCTGGCGAAGGTGGACCTGCTTTGCGTCAACGAGCACGAGGCGGCCGGGCTCCTCGCGACGGATGATGTCCAGGACGTGGACGCCGCGCTCGAGGCCCTGGGGCGGGTCGCGGCAGGCGACGTCGTGCTGACGCGCGGCTCGGCGGGGGTGGCGTGGCGCGGGCGCGACGGCAGCAGGCTCGACAAGCCGGCCGCGGATCGCGGGCCGGTCGTCGACACCACCGCCGCGGGCGATACGTTCGTCGGTTACGACCTGGCTCATCTCGCCGCCGGGGCGGGCGTCGCGGCGGCGCTTGAGCGGGCGGTGCAGGCGGCCGGGCTGTGCGTGACGCGGCCGGGGGCGATGGACTCCATTCCGCAGGCGGGTGAGGTCGGGCATCTGTCGTCCGCCCCCGAGAGCCAATGAGCCGCGAGCCGGACCTGACCAGAGTCGAGCGTCACTTTGTCGCCTACGCGGCCGAGCACACCGGCACGTGGTGGACGCGGTGGGCCTACCGGCGGGCGTGGATCGGGGCCGGGCTGTTCCTGGCAACGCTGG
>SKPT01000518.1 GCA_007119405.1 Phycisphaeraceae bacterium | reverse complement strand
CACACGAACGCGGATAGCGGGTAGACTGGGGCCGTGACGCTCGCGGGGGCGCGGCGCGTGGCGGGGCGGGGGCGTGCGAGGTCGTTCGTAATTCTTGTCGATCCGGTGCAACATGAAACTTGGCTTTTCGGCTCCGACGCGCGATGAAAATCAGTTCCGCGAACTGGTCGATGGTTTCGCCGAGGCCGGCTTCGCCGGCGTTCAGCTCAAGGCGGCGCAGTTCCGCGATCACCTGGACGAGCCGGCGGCGTTTCTGGATGCCTGGCCGGGCCTGCGCGGCGGCGTCAGCGGGCTGATCATCGGCGGGAAGCTGGACGAGGCCGGCTGCGACGTGCTGCGGCAGGTCTTCCGCTTCGCCGGCGCGGTCTCGGCGGAGCTGGTGATCTTCTGCCACGGCGAGCCGCGCAACGGCCTGACGCACGTGGAGCTGGCCCAGTTCGCCGACATCCTCGACCTGCTCGGCCGCGAGGCGCGCGACGCGGGCACCGCCCTGTCGCTCCACCAGCACTTCAACCAGCCGTGCATGCACCGCGCCGACCTGGACGTCTACTTCGACCGCCGGCGCAGCTTCGGCCTGACCGCCGACACCGCCCACCTGGCCAAGAGCGGCATCGCCGACATCCCCGAGGTGATCCGCAGCTTCGCCCCGGCGATCAACAACATCCACGTCAAGGATTTGGCCGGCGACGCCTTCACGCTCCTGGGCGAGGGCGACATCAGCTTCGAGCCGATCTTCGACGCCATCGTCGACGTCGGCTACGACGGCTGGATCGCCGCCGACGAGGAGTCCGGCGCCGACCTGACCACCGCCATGCGCCATTGTCACGGCTACATCACCCGCGGCCTCGCGGCGGCCCGCGGGTGAGCCCGGCTTGCCCTTCAGGAAAAGCCCTGGCACCGGCCAACCTTTGCTTCGTGCCTTCATGCCTTCGTGCCATTGCAGGAACCCAACCATGTCCCTCGCCTCGATGAACGAGCTGGAGCTGACCATCCTCGACGCCGAGATGCCCGTGCGCCCGAGCATGGGCGCCTGGAGCATGGCGGTGGGCGACGTCGACGGCGACGGGCGCAACGAGGCGATCGTCGGCGGATGGGGGGCGCTGATGTGGTACCGCCCCAGCACCGCGGACAAGGGCGTGGCCCACGAGGGCTCCTTCCACGTCGGCTCGGTGCTCGAGGACGTCGACGGCGACGGGCGGCCGGAGATCGTGCTGGGCTACACGCCCAGCGACAACGCCTTCGCCCCCGAGGTGCCCTGGAAGATGGTCTGGCTCAAGCCCGAGGCCGGCGTCGACAAGCCCTGGACCATGCACGTGATCGACGACGCGATCGGCGGCGGGCCGCACGACGTGATCTTCGCCGACGTCGACGGCGACGGCCGACGCGAGCTGGTGAGCAACTTCATCGCCGGGCGCAACAGCGCCCTGCTAATCTACAATCCCGGCGACGACTCGGCCAAGCCCTGGCGCAAGCACCTGGTCCAGCAGCGCCGGCTGGAGGAAGGCCTGGCCGCGTCCGACTTCGACGGCGACGGCCGGGTCGAGATCGCCTCGGGCGTCGCGCTGTACAGCGCCCCGCGCGACGGGGCGATGAGCGGGCCCTGGCATCGCATCGTCGTCGCCCCGAGCCATCGCGAGATGAACCGCGTCGCCGCCGTGGACATCACCGGCAACGGGCGCGACGACCTGGTCATCGTCGACTCGGAGTACTTCGAGGGCCAGCTCTCCTGGTTCGAGAACCGCATGGACGCCGACGACGGCGAGCCGTGGCGCGAACACCCGCTGGAGCGCGGGATCTACTACGGCCACAGCCTGCACGCGAAGCGCGACAAGGCCGGCGTGCAGATCGTGCTCGGGGAGATGGCCGGCGGCGGATGGGGCGCCCCCTACAACTACGACGCCCGCATCATCGCGTATCGCTCGGCCGACTATGGCGCGACGTGGCATCGCCGGGTGCTGGCCCAGGGCGCGGGCACGCACGAGGCGACGCTGGCGGACATTGACGGCGACGGCCAGGCCGAGGTCGTGGGCAAGGAGTGGCGCGTGCCCAAGGTGCACGTGTTCAAGAAGCCGGCCGAGGCCTCGCCGCTGGCGCGCTTCCGCCATCGCTTCATCGACCGCGACAAGCCGGAGCTCGCCACCGACATCCTCGCGGTCGACGTCGACGGCGACGGCCGCGAGGACATCGTCTGCGGGCGATGGTGGTACCAGGCGCCGCACTGGCAGCGCCGCGAGATCCCCGGCATCGCGCAGGTCATCAACGCCCACGACATCGACGGCGACGGCCGGGCCGAGCTCATCGCCATCAAGCGCAACGGCGAGGAGCGCGGCTACGCGGGGCTGACCAGTGAGCTCGTCTGGCTCAAGGTCGACGACGCGCAGGCCGGCCGCTTCACCGAGCATCGCATCGGCACGGGTGTGGGCGATTGGCCGCACGGCTCGCTGGTGGCGCCGATCCTGCCTGGCGGCAAGCTCGCGCTGGTCACCGCCTACCACAGCGCCCACGCCAAAAAGGAGCAGGACAACACCGACTACCCCGACCTGTGGGAAATCCCCGACGACCCGGCCGCGTCACCCTGGGCCCGCCGGCCCATCGCCGAGATCCTGCACGGCGAGGAGCTCGCCGCCGTGGACGTCGACGGCGACGGCCGGCTCGACGTCGTCGCCGGGGCGCATTGGCTGAAGAACAACGGCGACGGCAGCTTCACGGTGCACACGATCGTGCCGGACTTCTACGCGGCGCGCCTGGCGGTGGCGGACATCGCCGGCAACGGCCAGGCCGACGTCGTGCTCGGCGAGGAGGTCTTCGACTTCAAGAACAAGGTCGTGCCCTTCTCCCGCCTGCTCTGGGCCGGGCACAACGTTGACGCCACCGACGCGTGGCGCAGCCGCGTGATCGACACCGTGCGCTGCGCCCACTCCGTCGCCGCCGCCGACCTCGACGGCGACGGCGAGGCGGAGGTGATCTGCGGCGAGCACGACCCGTTCTACCCCTACCGCAACCGCTGCCGGCTGTTCGTCTACAAGAAGGCCGACCCCGCCGGGCGCACGTGGAAGCGCTACACCCTCGACGACCGCTTCGAGCATCACGACGGCACGAAGATCATCGACCTGGGCGACGGCCGGCGCGGCATCATCAGCCACGGATGGACGGACAACATCTACGTGCACCTGTGGGAGCCGGGGTGAGGCGGGATGGTCGTCGGCAGGGTGCCACTGGCGGCTTGTCCGCCAGTGCCCAGGCGCACCGATGAGCCGTGATCGCCGGGTGCCACTGACAAGGCCGTCCGCGGCCTTGTCAGTGCCGGATGGCACGACGCCCCCGTCACGCCGATCATCACTGACAAGCTCCGCGGACCCCGCTTGTCAGTGGCACCCCCGTTGTCATAGCGGCGCCCACGCCCGCTCACGCCCACCGCCGCACGTCCACGCGCCCGCTGCCGCGCTCCAGGTTCACCACCATGTAACGCAGCGCGTCGCAGGCGTGATCGGGCCCGTCCTTGATCGGCTCGTCGCGCTCGGGGCGGCGGGGGTCGAAGTGGTAGCTCTGCATCGCCTCGATCAATCGCGTACAGCGCGGATGCAGCCGCAGCGTGCCGCGGTCGAGCCGGCATCGGACGCGCTCGATGCCTTCGCGGATCGTCGAGCTCTGAGCCCGCACGCGGTAGCCGTGCTCGCGCAGCACGTGAACGTCGCTGCGGCCGCTGTGGCTGTTGCGCTGTCGCCCGGCGGGGTCGACGCCGAGCCAGGCCGGCTCGCCGTGGTCGCGCGTCGCCGCCTGTCGCTGGATCAGTGACAGGTGTTCGGTGAGCGTGCGGCCGGTCTCGACGTACTCGTCGACGACGTGCAGCGCGTCGTCGCGGACCTGCGCCCAGAGCATGACCAGCGGGCTGCGCAGGCCGAAGTCCATTCCCCCGACCCACAGCGCGTCGCGCCCGTCGTCCGCCGGGGCCGCGACGTGGCTGGCGGGGTCGAAGCCGGGGTAGACGCTGTCGCTGCGTCGCGGCCGGTCGCAGACCATCTCCGCCGCCCACGTCTGCCGCGAGGTGCGATGCCACTGCGCGACCAGGTCGT
>SKPT01000513.1 GCA_007119405.1 Phycisphaeraceae bacterium | reverse complement strand
CTGGAATTCGTTTTGATGGCGGTCATGACAATCCCCTGTCTGAGCCCGGTTCAGGCGAATGCTTCTATCGGTGACTGGTCGAAAACGATGTTCTGGTATGCGACGTCTGAAGGAGCAGCCCGGGCCCCTCCGCGCCGGTCATTCAGTGATGTCCTCGAACATTTCAAGAATCTGCTGCTCCAGCGCGGCGATCTGCTGGTCAAAAGCAGCGATGGTGTCGTGTGACCGATCCATCTCGACGGCTCGTTCGCGCCGGCTTTGGAGGTTTCGTAGTCTGCCTTCTAGCAACCGTTGTTCGCGGGCGTGTACGGCGCGGGTCCTCCTGCCTTCCGTGTGCTCACGAACCATGAGCATGTGCCCCTCGAGCGCTTCGAGCCGCTCGATCACCGCCGGCGATTCGAACTGTCCCTTGAGACTCGCCAGGACGGACAGGGCCTGCTCGGGCTCCCGTGCGGCCTCGCCCTGCCGGACCAGCCACTCCACCGCGGCGAAGCGGATCATCTTGTCCTCGGCACTCGCCAGGGCCTCCTGCGCCAAGTCGAGCCAGTTCAGCCCGCTCCGGTCGGTGGGGAACTCATAGCCGGCGTAGGAGCGCACGAGCAGCCAGGTCGCCCGCTGGTCCGGGGTCAGCCCGGGCTGCTGCAACCGCTCGGCCAGAGCATCACGCCACGCGTGGATGGAGTCGGATCGCCGATGGCTCATCGCGGCGATCCTGCCGGCGTCGAGCCGGGCCGACCCGTCAGGTGCCTCGATCTCGTCCTCGACCAGGCGGCGCAGCTCGGCCGTCGTGAACAGCTCGCCGATGCGGAAGAAGTCCCAGTAGCTGCCCTGCAACTCGGGGCCCATGTTGACCCTCCGGGCGACCGCCTTGGCGAGCCGTTCGCGCTGATCCACACTCAGGTGGTGGCGGTAGTTGACCGCGATCACGCGCAGGTCCTCCGCGGTGAGGCCGGCCAACCACTCGTCGTCATGTTCCGGCCGCTGGGCCAGGTAGTTGATCACATGCGTGCGGGCCTGGCTGACCTCGCCAACCCGGCCAGCTACACGCAGCAGCGTCGCCAGCGTGTTCCGGTCGCGGGCGTTGTCCGTCTGCCAGCGGTCGCTGCTGGCGACCCAGTCGTTGACCCAGGCCACGCGCGTCTCATCGTCGACGCCGAGTACCGCAGCCGTCTGCCAGAGGTCCCACGCCCGCACCACGGTCAGGTTGAGGAACACCTCCCGATCCTCGACCAGCCGCTGAACGAGGTAAGGCCGCAGCGACTCCTGCTGCTCGGGTGTCAACTCCTGTCCCACAAGCAGCGTCAGCATCCGCCCCGTGACCGGCGGGCTGGCCGGCTCCAGCCACGCCGGATCGTCGCGCATGTGCTGCCGGGCACGCTCGATGATCTTGTCCCGTGCCTCGCGGACATCGGCGTGCTGCCGGATCGTGTGCAGCATGTTCAGGTTGTCGTTGAAGCGGGGGGCGCTGTCTTCGTGCCACGCGTCGCTCTCAACCACCCAGTTCACGGCCTGCCGCGCCGTGGCCTCGTCCGACTCCCCGAGTTCGCGCATGACGGCCCACAACCGCCACTGCCTGCGCGTATCAAGCGTGTTCATGAATTCGGGGTTGTCCGCGATTTTGCGAAGTTGTTCCTCGACCGCCGCCCGCTGCTCCTGGTCGAGCATTGGTGCCGCGGCCTTGGCGAGCATGATCAGGGCGAAGGATCCGTGCTTCGCGAGATACTCCTCGTCGCTGAGGTGTTGCGTCCAGATGTGCTCTGCCAGGACGGCCCGTTCCGCGTCATCGAACTGCCACGTGTCGAATGCGGCCTGCCGCTCCTGTCCCGCGATCATGCCCACAAACTCGTCATGCTCCAGCTCGCGCCAGTTGGCAGGAAGTGAAGACGCGAGCCCGGAGGCAGCGAAGGCCAAAACGAGCATCGCCGTCAAGACGCGGCCTGAGCATCGGAACGCGGTATTCATGATTCGTCTCCTTGTGGTCATACAGTTGCGATAGGGGCGCAACGACATCGTCCCCAGTCTTCACTGGGTGTCATCCGACCAAACCGATCAAACTACACTCGCAAGCCGTTTGGGATTGTCCGAGCGGGAGCGCGCACAGGTATATGCCCAGCAGTGTCTCCTGGCGCTACAATCCCATGACCTCCGGTGGCCCATGGCCGGTATTCTGTTGTTCAACCGGGATCGCCCCGGGGCAGCCTTCGAAGTGGGAAGGGCTGCCGACTGGCGGGAAGTGTCGCTTGCCGGCCGATGATTTGTCAAGCACAATTCCTTGAGGTGCCGCCGTGGTCGCCGACCTTGGCCGCGGTCCGGCAATCGACAGGAAAGGGTTATCGCTTGACCGATTCAGCAGTTGCGCCATGCTCCGTCCACTTGATCACGTTGCATCGCAGTAGGGAATGTCCTAGGCCTTCGGCGTGCGCCGAACAATGTCGATCGGTGGTGTCGGCGCCCGCCGCCGCGCACGGATCGGATGAAATTCTGCAGATTGTGATGACTTGCCGCACTTCGGTTGCTATCTTGTCATCCGGCTTATGCGAATGTTCCCGTGTGCGAGCGTGAGCCGAGCGTGGCGGTAAGCAGTCGTTGCCCACGCTTCCAGGGGCCGGACAAGGCCTCCGCAGGACCGACAAAGGGTGACAACCAGGCATTTCACGGTGATCTGTGGATGGCCGACCACGCCGCGCAATCCGCGCTCCGGGGTCGGTTCTTGTCGAGCGTGTTGCGTCGCGCTGCTCTTGGTGTTCGTGCCGCTGATTACCCACGGCTCCCTGAGGGCCGAGGAACCTGGTGGCGGCGAACATGAACCCGTGCTCGTGACGCTCAACATGCCGCCGAACGTCGAGCTGCGCGTGCTCATCGAGTACGTCAGCCAACGCCTGGAGCTGAACATCCTCTACGACGAGCAGGTGGCGAACCAGCGTGTGACGGTCAAGGCGCCGCGGCGTGTGCCGGTCGACTCCCTGCTGTCCGTGCTGGAGAGCGTCCTGCACATGAAGGGCTTCGTGCTGATCGACGACGAGGCCGAGGGCTGGATGCGGATCGTGCAGTCGCGCGAGCTGGTGGGGCTGGCGCGACGCGTGGAAGAGGGCGACGCCGTCCGCCCGCGCGAGGCGGTGACGGAGGTGTTCGAGATCGCCCACGCCGACCCGCGTCACGTCCAGAGCGCCGTGAACCCCTTCCTGACGCGGCCCGGCGGCAACCTGGAACTGCTGGCCGACCGCCGCCTGCTGATCGTGAGCGACTTCGCGACCAACATGGCCCGGATCGGCGAACTGGTCCGCATGGTGGATCGCGAACCGCACGAGGTCCAGACGGCGTTCGTCGCCGCCCGGCACGTCGAGGCGTCGCAGCTCGCGCAGCAGGCCGTGCGGTTGCTCACGGCCCAGACCCGGGTACGCGAGGCGGCCGGGGCGCGGAGGGCGGAAGCGTTCGAGATCACGCACGACGCCCGCACGAACCAGGTCGTGCTCATCGGCACGCCGCAGCGGGTCGGCGAGGCCCGCACACTGCTGGAGTCGCTGGACGTGCCGCTGGACATGGAGACGCGCGTCTACGGCTTCGAATCGGTGGCCCCGCAGCGCATCGACCGGCTGGTCAAGGAACTGATCGACCCGCTGGAAGCGGCGCGCCTCTACCGCTCGGCGATCGATGACACCGGCAACCTGCTCATCGTCACGACCACGCCGGCGATCCACGAGCAGGTCGAGTCACTGCGGCAGAGCATGGACGCACCGGTGACGGAGGCCCGCAGCCCCGTACGCTTCTACCGCCTCATGAACGCGACGGCCCAGGAGGTGCTCTCGACCGTGCGCGCGATCGAGGGCGACCGTGGGCTGGCCAGCGTCAGCCCCCAGGAGCTGCGGTCGCTCCGCGAGCAGGCGAGTGAGGCCGACGGCTCGGAGGTCGACACGGGTGACGCCGGCCAGCGGGCGGGCCCCGCAGGGCCGCCGGCCTATCGCCCGCCCGAGACCGATCGCCGAGAGCGCCGCGGGCCGGCCCCGACCGGCCAGGGGGTCCGCACGGACCGGGCCACCGTCGTGGCGGACCCGACGACCAACAGCATCATCGTGGTG
>SKPT01000168.1 GCA_007119405.1 Phycisphaeraceae bacterium | reverse complement strand
TACAAGCATATGCACCTGGACGGCCCGGCGTTCGCCCAGCGCGTCGAGTACGCGCAACTGCTGCATGACGCCAGCGAGGTGCGCCTGGGCCTGGACAACTGGCACGCCGGCCAGCTCGAGGCCGGCGACGCGCTCACCTTGACCCTGCCGCAGGTTCGGCCGAACGTGACCGTCCCGGTGGTGGAGCTGTTCCTCAAGGATTAGGCTCCGTCCGAAAAGTCGGGGCCACGGACAAGCCCGGCCGCACACCTCTCAGAACCATCCCCGCACGCGCTCGCGGCCGAGCCGTCCCGCCTGCCGGACGTCCAGGCGATCCAGCGCCCTGGCGACGCGGTGCCAGCGGCGCAGGAACAGGCGCTCGGCGGCCGGGCGGGGCATCGCCCTGCCCCGGCGGGCGGCGCGGCGCACGTCCCGCATCGTCCTGGCCAGGCACCAGCGCCACGTCCGCGCGGCGCTCATCGCCGGCACACGCATGATCCGCTCAACGTTCATCTTGCGGCGACCTCCTGTCGCTTGCCCCGGTCCTCAGCGGCCGCCTTACGGCACCGTCGTGTCGTCGGGATAGTCCGTGTAGTGACGCAGCACGCCCTCGGCCAGGTGACGCACGCGCTCCGCCAGGCCCCGCGGCTGAAGCACCTTGCAATACGGGCCCATCGAAAGCACCCACCAGACGATCTCGTCCAGGCCGTCAACCTGCACACGGAAGAGGATCGAGCCGTCGTCCTGCCAGTCCACGCGCTGCGTGGCGTGCCAGTGGGTGTCGGCGATGGTCTCCGCGAAGCTGGGGGCGAACCAGAGCTCGACGTCGTAGCGCTCCTGGCCGCGGATCATGCGCCACGCCTGGCCGAGATGCTCGGCGATGGAAAAGTCCTCGGGGATCTCGTAGGGCTGGTCGGTGAGCTCGCAGCGCGCGAATCGCTGAAGCTTGAGCTTGCGCACCTCGTCGCGGCCGCCGTGATGGCCCACCGCGTACCACGCCCGCTGGCTGAACAGCAGGGCGTAAGGCTCGAAGCGGAACACCTCCTCGGCGCGTTGCGGGTCCTCGCGGGCCTCGAGCGACTCGTAGCAGCAGCGCAGCGCCCGGCCCGTGGCGATCGCCTGGCGGACGAGCTCGTAGACGTCGGCGACGCCGTCGGCGCCGCTCGCCGCGGCGAGGCGGATGTCAACGTGCGAGGCGATCCGCTCGATCGGCTCGCGCAGGGCCGGGGGAAGCTGGCTGCGGATCTTCTCGATCGCCCGCCCCGCTGGAGCCATGAAGGGCACCTGCTCCCGCTCGCCGACGTGCCGCGCCAGCGCCAGCAGCGCCAGGGCCTCGTCGAGCGTCAGGTCCACGGGCGGCAGGAAGAAGTCGTGGCGGATGCGGTAGCCCTGCGTCGCCTCGTCGAAGTAGTAGGGAATCCCCAGCGTCTCGAGCACCTCCAGGTCGCGGTAGATGCTCCGCTCGGCGACGCCGAAGCGCTCGGCCAGCCGCTTGGCGTTGTAGCCCGTCTCCGACTGGATGATCGTGATGATCTCCAGCAGGCGGTGGATGCGGCGGTAGTCGGCCGGCATGGTGCGGTCCCGTTTTGACAAGCCCGTGTTCAAGGATAATCGTCCGCGCACCGCTCGCCAATGGAAAAACGGCGCCAGGCACACGCCCGACGCCGCCCGGCCCCCGGTTCAGGCTCGGCTTGCAGCACCATAGGCGCCTGCACTGACAAGGCCGTGGCAGAGCGGAAAAGTGCAGCTCAGATTTGTAGCAGACGAGCGACGCGGCAAGGTGGGTGCCACTGGCGGCTTGTCCGCCAGTGGCTCGGCGCTGCGTTACGCCGTCGAACGCATGCGCACCACGCGCTCCACGACCAGCACCGCCAGCAGGGCCAGGCCCCCGGCCGTGAGGTACAGGTCCGGCTTGACGAGCAGGAACGCCACCGCCACGAAGCCCACACGCTCCCACCAGCTCAGTCGCCCCAGGGCGTAGCCCTGCAACGCCGTGGCGAAGCACATCATCCCCATCGCCGCCGCCGGCAGCACCCACGCGAGCTTGGCGGCGGTGACGTCGATCAGCAGCAGTTCGGTGTTGAAGAAGAAGATCATCGGCAGCAGGAACGCCGCCAGGTCGAAGCGGAAGCTCGTCAGCCCCGTTCGGATCGGGTCGGATCCCGCGATGCCCGACACCGCGTACGCGCACAGGCCCACCGGCGGCGTGTCGTCGGCGAGGATGCCGTAGTAGAAGACGAACAGGTGGGCGGCGAGGACGAGCGCGAGGGTTCTCTCATAGCCGCTCGCCTCGGCCGTGCTCAGCAGCGCCGGAACGACGAGGCTGGCCATGATGATGTACGTCGCGGTCGTCGGCAGGCCGATGCCCAGCAGGATCGCGGCGATGGCGGTGAGCACGAGCGCGGTCAGCAGCACGACACCGTCACCCTGGCCCGCCAGGCTCGCGAGCATGGTGCTCAGCGCGTCGGTGACGGCGAACGACGGCAACATCTCCACCCGGGCATGGAGCCACTCGACGCTCGCGGTGAACGCGCCCCCGACCTGGACGGCGGCGCCCCGCACCAGGTCCACGATCTTCGCCCCCAGCCCCGTCTGCGACACCACGCCGATGATGATCCCGCAGCAGGCGCAGGCACAGGCAATGCCGACCATGTTCAGCGCCCCGTCGCGCAGCGCCTGGGCGAGGCGGACGGTGAAGTGCCACAGGCGACGGGGCATCGTTGCCAACAACACTGACAAGCTCCGCGGACTCCGCTTGTCAGTGGCACCCGAGGAATCGTCCGTGGCACCCGATCGGGCGTCCGCGCCGGCCAGCCGCCGCGCCGTCGCCGCGGCCGTCATCCCGTAGGCCGTGCTGGTGCCCACCAGGCACACCACCAGGAACGTGGCGAAGGTGATCCAGATCGTGTAACTCGCGGCCGTGGTGGGTGTGCGCCGGGCCAGGTCCAGCCCCAGCGCCTCGCGAATCGGCGTGCGCACCGCCTCGGGCAGGCCCAGCAGCAGCACGATCAGCGCGATCAGCGGGATGTTCAGGTGCAGCCCGCGGAGGATCGTTTTCCAGAACAGCGGCAGCACGCTGCGGTCGCCCGGCTTCATGCCGGTGCGCAGCGCCTCCAGGTGGATCATCGTAAAGATGGCGGTATAGCTCAGCAGCGCCGGCAGCAGCGCGGCGACCACGATCGTGGCGTAGGGGATCCCGCGGTTGGTGGCCGGGTCGACCGCCATCTCCGCCATGATGAACGCCGCCGCGCCCATCACCGGCGGCATGAGCTGCCCGTTGGTCGACGCCGCGACCTCCACCGCCCCCGCGACGTGCGGCTTGAAGCCCGCCTTCTTCATCATCGGCACCGTCAGCGACCCGGTCGACACCGTGTTGGCGATCGACGAGCCGGAGACCGTGCCCATCATCCCGCTGGCGACCACGGCCGCCTTCGCCGGCCCGCCGCGATATCGCCCCATCGCGGAGAAGGCCAGGTCGATCAGGTACCGCCCCGCCCCGCTGCGCTCCAGGGCGGCGCCGAAGAGCACGAACAGGAACACGAACGTGGCCGAGACGCGCAGCGGCACGTCGAACACGCCGTTGTTCAGCGTCAGGTAGAGGTAGCTCACCAGCGACGTGAAGCCCACCTGGCGATGGCCCAGCGGGTGCGGCAGCCAGTGCCCGAGCAGGCCGAAGACCAGGAACCCGAGCGTGACGAAGAAGAGGATGGGCGAGATGGATCGTCGCGTGGCTTCCAGGACCAGGCCGATGGCGATGGTGGCGACGAGGAGGTCGACGTTGGTCGGGTCGCCGACGCGCCGGGCCAGGGCGTCGTGGTTGATGGCCACGTAAAGGGCGCAGGCGACGCCGGCGGCAGCGAGCAGCAGGTCCAGGGCCGTCCAGCCGGCGCCCTGCATCGCCCGCGCCGCCGGAAACAGCGCGTAGGCCAGCCCCAGGGCGAACGCCAGGTGGATCGAGAGCTGGATCGGCGTGGGGTAGGCCCCCCAGGTGCCCGTGTAGAGGTGGAACGCGCTCATGGCCACGAGCGCGGCGGCGGCGGCCCACGCCAGGATCGGAGGCAGCGGCTGGCGCACCGATCGCTCCGTCGCCGGCGACT
>SKPT01000600.1 GCA_007119405.1 Phycisphaeraceae bacterium | reverse complement strand
GGCAGGTGTTCCAGGAGTGGGCGGAGGTCGGCAGGCATGGGGGCGAATTTCGGATCTCGGATTTCGAATTTCGAATTTCCGGGTAAGGGCTAACGGCTAAGAGCTAACAGCTAACGGCTAACAGCTAATGCCCCGCGAACATGCGCTCGGCGAAGTCGAGGATCTGCATGCAGATCCAGGGCATGACGAAGATGGCGACGACGCCCATGCCCAGGATCTTGGGCACGAAGCTCAGCGTCTGCTCCTGTACCTGCGTCACGGCCTGGAGGATGCTCACCGCCAGGCCGATGGCGAGCGCGGCCGCGAGGATGGGGAAGCTCAACGTGAGCATGAGACCCAGAGCCTCGCGCAGCATGTCGATGGCTTGTTCAACGGTCATTCGGTTACTCCACTAGTGTCGGTGCGCCTCGCGAAGCCGCACGCGGCCTGGGACCATCCCACGTTTTGTGTTTGTTCGTGTTCATTCGTGGCTACTTCCTCCCCCCGCTACCCCCCGCCGACGACCGCGAAGCTGTTGAGCAGGTTGCCCGCGACGAGGTTCCACCCGTCGACCATCACGAACAGCAGCAGCTTGAACGGCAGGCTGATGAGAATCGGCGGGAGCATGAGCATGCCCATCGAGATCAGGATGCTCGCGACCACCATGTCGATGATCAGAAACGGCAGGTAGAGGCGGAAGCCGATGAGGAACGCCACCTTCAGCTCGCTGAGCACGAAGGCGGGGATGAGCGTGAGCATGTCGACGTCGGCGCGCGTCAGCTCCTCGGGGTTGGAGGTGTCCACGCCGCGGTAGTTGAGGATCATGTAGACGTCGTCCCAGTTCCCGGCGTACTCGATCTGGGCGAACATGAAGTCGCGCAGCGGCTGCTTGGCGCCCTCCCAGGCCTGCAGCTGGTTGATCTCGTTGTTCTGCAGCGGCTGGAGGGCTTCGCGGTTGATGCGCTCGATGGTCGGCGCCATGACCAGGAACGTCATGAACAGCGACAGGCCGACGATCACCTGCGACGGCGGCAGGGCCTGCGTGCCGATGGCCTGGCGCAGCAGCGCCAGCACCACGACGATGCGCGTGAAGCTGGTGCACATGACCAGGATCGCCGGGGCGAGCGAGAGGACGGTCAGCAGCAGGATGATCGACAGCGTTACGCTCAGCGCCGGGGCACCGGCCAGCTCGTCGTCCGCCTGGCCCTCGCCGCCGGTCGGCAGCGCCCGGCTGGCGCTCTCGAGAATCGAGATGGGGTTGGTCAGGTCGACCTGCCCGGACTGCTGCTGGGCGTGGGCGGGCGACGCGCAGACCCAAAGCAGCAGCACGGCGATACAACAGATGAGCGCGGCCGAGCGGTGGCGGGCGCTGCGGCGGTACGGCGTGGGCCCGCGGTCGGCGCCGCGAAAATCCCACTCTTCGCTCGCGGACTCGCTCAGAACGGGCGTCGATATACCTTGAGTTGAACCCTTGCGCGTTCGTGGTGCCACACAGCACGCCGAAGGCTTCTGCGTGCGCTCCGCGGACGATGGCCGAAGCACACAGCACCCTGTCGGGATGCTGTGTGGCACCCTTGTCACCCACGATGCACGGCTTGCCCTTCGGGTCAAGCCGTGGCACCCCATGTCGATCGTGACGGTGAGTGTGCTCATGTCGCGCCCCCCCTTCCGCCGACGGTGCGCAGGCGGGCAAGCAGGCTGGAGACGGAGTCGCGGGCGCGGTCGATCCGGTGCTCGCTGTCGTCGCCGCCGAGCTCGGCGTCGTGCTGGGCATCGAAGCGATCGAGCGTGCGATCGAAGCTGCGGCGTTGGCCGGCGGAGGTGGCCTGGAGCAGATCGGCGACCTCCTCGGGGTCATCGACCGTCGTCAGCGTGCGCAGCCCGGCGCTGGAGTCGCCGACGACGAGCACGCGGTGGTTGACGCGGATCAGCAGCACGTGGTTGCGCGGGGCCACGGCGGTGCGCGACAGGACTTCCACGACCGGGCTCGAGCCCCCGGCCGCGACCTGTCCGCCGAGCTTCTGCCACGCCCAGCGCATGACGAGGATGAGCCCGATGACCAGGGCCAGGGCGCCGAGCGTGTTGAGCATCCACGAGCCGTCCGTCGCCGCGCCGGCCGGGGCCTGGCCGGACGAGCCCAGCGGCTGAGCCTCCATCGCCTGCGGATCGAGAAGCGGCTGGTCACGCTCGGGGGCGTCGGCAGACGCATCGGCGAGCGGTTGCGACGCGTCGTCCGCCTCTTGCCGCGGTGATGCGCCGGCCATGCGGTTGATCAGCTCGTCCAGCGCCGGGGACGGCGACGGCGTGGCGGGGGTGGCGGGGGCGTTGTCGCGCTCGACGGGTGCCGACGGTGTGCTCGGCGAGGCGGCGCGGAGCTCGGTGACGCGCTCGTTGGATGCCGCGGCCGGCCTCTGCTCGTCGGCCTGCACCGGGGGCGCGGCCAACAGGGTCATCGCGAGCAGCGCCAAGGCACCGGCCGTCGCGCAGGAATTGCGCGGCCGGGTCGGCGCGGCGGGGGGCAGGTCAAGCCGGCACGCGGGGCGTGGCGTGATGGGTGGTTGCACCGTTGGGCCCTCCATGGCCTTGGGTCGTCGGCGGCGCGTCCTGCGCCGGGTGGTGCGGCCGGCGACGCGTCCACGTCGCCGGTGGTCATGATGATCCGCTTACTCGTCGTTCGATGCCGGGCTCGCATCCGGCGTCGGCGTGGCGTCGGGCGCCGTGCCGCCGGCGGCGCGGTCGCCGGCCTCGGGGTCGGAGGTCACCGGCTGGGCGGGCTCGCCCGGATGCGTGCCCGCCATCGCCTGCGCCTCTTCCTCCAGGTCCGCCAGCACGTCGCTGATGCGGATGCAGAAGTTGTCGTTGAGCACCAGCACCTCGCCGCGGGCGACCAGCCGGCCGTTAACCCGCACGTCCACCGGGTCGCCGGCGAGCTTGTCCAGCTCCACGACCGAGCCGGAGGCGAGCTTGAGCACGTCCTCGACGAGCATCTCGGTGCGTCCCAGCTCGATCACCACGTCAAGGTCGACGTCCGAGAGCAGATCGATCCCGCCCGCCGCCTCGCCCGCCCCCGCCACACCGCCCGCCACACCGCCCGTCTCATCGACGTCGGCGACGGCGTCGGCCAGCTCGCGCACGGACGCCTCGGCGGCGTCGAGCGCCTGCTCAACATTCTCCGTGGCGTCGGGCGCCGGCTCGGCGGCGGCGGCGTCGGCGTCGGGTTCGGGCTTGTGCTCAGCCATGGTCGTCCCTGACTACATGTCACCTCGGAAACGCGTCAGCCGTCCGATCAACGCGTCACGCACGTACGGCTCGCCATCTTCGTCATAGCCCAGCCGCTCGTCCAGCGCGGCCTGGATCTGACGCGTCAGCGTCGCCAGCTCCGACTCGCTCAGGTGGGCCGGCTCGGCCCGGCGGAAGATCGTCGCGATGTCGCTGGTGATCTGAGCGTTCATCTGCTGGAGCTGCTCGAGCACGTGCTCGCGATGACGCTGCTGCACGATGACGTAGATGTCCGCCTCGAACAGGTAGGACCGCCCCGTGCGCGTGTTCTGGAAGCGGTCGGAGATCACCGGGACCTCGACCGGCTGCTCGGCGCGGGCCACCTCGTCCTCGCCCGCCAGGTCGGCCCGCACCTCCGTGGGCCCGCCCATGAGCAGGAACAGCCCCACGATCACCGCCGCCTCCAGCGTCAGCACCGCCATCAGGATCAGCAGCGTCTTGAACGACACCTTCGATGACTGCTTGTTTTTGGCTTCAGCCTGTTCTGCCATGGTCGTGCCGTCTTGTTGTTATCGGCCAGGGATGATCTCCGGCTCCGCAAACTCTTCGGCCAGCGCTTCGAGCACCACCACCTCCACGCGCCGGTTCGCCGCGCGTTCGGCGGCCCCCTGCACCCGCCGGACCAGCGGCTCGCGGTCGGCGTTGGCCACCAGGCGCACGCGCTCGCGGCGGATGCCGACCTCGCGGCTGGTCAGGTACTGCATCGCCGCCCGGGCGCGGGCGTGGCTCAGGCCCCAGCCGTCGCCGTGCGGCGCGCCGGGCTCGGCGGCCTCGCCGGCGTCGGCGTGGCCACGCAGCTCGATCAGGTTGTTGTACCCGCGAATCTCGCG
>SKPT01000640.1 GCA_007119405.1 Phycisphaeraceae bacterium | reverse complement strand
GGCCAACCCCGCCAGCCGCTACAGCCACCCGGGCGAGACCGCGGCCGAGCTCGCCCATCGCTGCATCGTCGACGGCCGATGGGTCAGCGTCGGGCGCGAGTTCCCCTTTCCCGACGGCCCTGACTACAACGTCTCACCCGACCCGTCGCTGAACACCGCCAACGTCCCCTTCGGCGAATGGACCTGGCAGCTCAACCGTCACAGCGAGTGGGCGGTGATATCGCGGCTCTACATGCACACCGGCGAGCGGGGCCTCGTCGAGGCGGTCGTCGGCTGGATCGAGCGCTGGCTGACGCAATGCCCGCCCCCGGGCTTCGACCACAACGCCCGGCAAGGCTCATGGCGCACGATCGAGATCGGCATCCGCCTGGCGCAGACCTGGCCACGCGTCCTCGCCGCCTGGCAACGCGAGCCGGTGGGCGACGAGCTCGTCTGGCTGGCGTGGCTCGGCAGTTGGGCTGAGCAGGCGACGTTCGTCTGGCACTACCGCAAGGCGGCGAACTGGCTCATGATGGAGATGGCGGGCCTGCTCAGCGCCGGCGTCTGCCTGCCCATGCACCGCGACGCATCACTCTGGCGCCGCGTCGCGCTCGACGTGCTGCTGGATGAGGCCGGCCGGCAGTTCCACGGCGATGGCCACCAGATCGAGCTGTCGACCGGCTACCACATGGTCTGCGTCAACCAGTACCTGACGGCCCGGGCGCTGCTGCGCGAGGCGGGTTATGACGCGCCGGCAGCGCTGGACGACGTGCTGCGGCGGGCCTATGAGCCAATGCGCGCCATGGCCCGGCCGGACGGGCTGATCTTCGGCTTCCAGGACACGACGCCGGTGCGCATCGACGACGCGCTGGCTCGGCTGCCCGAGGAGTTGCAAGGCCCACACGACGCATGGTTCATCGCCGGCCGGGGCCAGCCCCCGGCCGAGCGCCACCACCTTCTGCCCCACGCCGGCTACGTCGTCATGCGCAGCGGTTGGTCGCCGGGCGACGTCGCGCTGGCGTTCGACGGCGGGCCTTACGGTGCCGCCCACCAGCACGAGGACAAGCTGGGTATCCAGATCGTCGCCGGCGGCGCAGAGCTGATCGGCGAGGCCGGCCTGGTCGACTACGCCGATTCGCCGCAGCGACGCTACTCGCTCTCGACGCGGGCGCACTCCACCGCCCTGGTGGACGGGCTGGATCAGAATCGCCAGCTCAATTATCGGCGCGATGCCATCAAGCTCAACGAGCCGGCGGGCATCGAATGCGACCTTCAGGCCCAGATTCCCTGGGCCCGGGCGCGGTACGACCAGGGCTACGGGCCCGATGCGGCGGTGGCGGTGACGCACACGCGCACCGTCGCGCTGCTCGATGGCGCGCTGATCGTGGTGCACGATCATTTCCTCGCCGACGACGCGGCCGAGCACACCGCCGAGGTGCTCTTTCACGTGCTCGTTGAGCCCGTCGACAGCGACGGCCCCAGCCTGGTCAGCCGTGGGCCCGGGCCCAACGTGGGCGTCGCGGCGGCGCGGGTCGGCACCGGCGAACTGCAAGGCGAGACGGTGATCGGCGGCGACGCGCCGGACCTGCGCGGCTGGGCGCAGCGCCCGCTGCAAGACCTCGCCGGCACCTGGCACCTCGTGCCCCGGCCGTGCCTGACGCTCAGCGCTCGGTTCACCGGCGAGATGGAGGTGGTCACCGCCGTGCGCGTCTTCGCCGCCGGCGAGCGTGCAGCCGCGCCGCGCGTACGCGTGGATCAACGCGTCGCCCACGTCGACGACCGGACGTGGCCCCTGCCCGCGACGTCGGCGCTTGGCCCGGTCAAAGATGGCTGAAAACCGGTGTTGACCACGGTGCCACACAGCATCCCGAAGCCGGCGGACGCGCCTCGCGGCCAATGGTGTCGGCGGCCGGTGGCGGCGCGCCTCACCCGTTGTCCTGCACGGTCATCACGGGCCCGTCCTCGCCCTGCTCCACGTCCAGCGTCTGCCCGTCGAGCGCCTCAGCCACCTGCGGGGCGAGCAGCAGGACGGTGCGACCCTCATGCTCGAAGGTCTCGTCGCCCTCCTGCGGGTGATCGATCGAGAGGGTCAACCCCTCGTCCTCGATGACGACGCGAGCGGCGGCCCCTTCCGGCGCCTGCGCCTGATCGAGAAGCTCGCTCAAGTGTTCCCGGGCGGCGTCGGTCAGTATGAACATGGTGAACTCCAACGGGTGGACGGCGAAGGGGGTTGAGTCCTTGCGGCCGCCGGCACCACGCCCGCGACCCTGATGCGGTTGCACCCTAACCGCGCGGGGCGAGGATCACAACGCCGACGCCGGCATGGCCATCACCAGGCCCGCTCACGCCGGCCGCGGCCCGGTCCGTCCCCAGCAGGAACGTCCTGGGCGCCAGCTTGCCGCGGCGGTTGAGGAACTTGCCGATGGTCCGGCGGTGCCGTCCCCGCACACAGCACAGGTGGGTCTTCCTCGCGGCCATGCCCGGCGTGTGCAGCCGGAGGCGAAAATTGGAACCTTTGGCCGCCTCGTTGGCACCAGAATTGGCCCCTGTATTGGAACCAGGCGGCATATCGCCGATGCGAGCGGCGAGGAGAAGTACGCAAGTTGGTCTTTTGAAAGGATTTACGTAATTAGAACGAATGGAGCTGAGGGGATTCGAACCCCTGACCTCGTGCATGCCATGCACGCGCTCTCCCAACTGAGCTACAGCCCCGCGCGGATGGGGCGGCAGTATATGAAGCCGGGCCCGCCGGAGCAAGCCCCGGCGGCGCTGTGCGGCGGCTCGCGGGGCGGTGTTGAGCTGCAAATCCGGTACCATGGCCGGCTGGCTTCGAGGAGCAGTGGCGAGATGACGGTGCTGGCGTGCGACCTTGGGGGAACGCGGATCAAGCTCGGGGCGGTGCGCGACGGGTGCGTGGTGGCGCGGGCGATGCTGGAGGCGGAGTCGAGGCGCGGGCTCAGGCGCCGGCTGGAGGCGGTGGAGGCGAAGCTGCGCGAGCTGGCGGAGCAGGCGGGTGTGGGGCTCGGGCAGTGCACGGGCTTGGGCGTGTCGATGCCCGGGATCATCGACACCCGAGCCGGCCGCGTCGTGGCGGTCAACGCCAAGTACGAGGACGCGAAGGAGCTGGACCTGCGCCGCTGGGCGCGGGATCGGCTGGGGCTGGCCCTGGCGATCGACAACGACGCGCGCATGGCCCTGATCGGCGAGTGGCGACGCGGGGCCGGCCGCGGCTGCGCCAACGTGGCGATGATGACCCTGGGCACGGGCATCGGCGTCGCCGCCGTGGTCGAGGGCCGGGTGCTGCGCGGCGGGCATGGGCAGGCGGGGATCCTGGGCGGGCATCTGACGGTCAACTACGCCGGGCGGGTGTGCTCGTGCGGCAACGTCGGCTGCGCGGAGGCGGAGGCGTCGACGGCGGTGCTGGACGAGCTGGCGCGCGGGCGCGCCGATTTCGCGGACAGCGCGCTGGCGGGCGAGACGGTGCTGGACTATCGCGCGGTGTTCGAGCATGCCCGGCAAGGCGACGCGTGCGCGGCCGCGCTGGCGGCGCACAGTGTGCGCGTCTGGTCGGCGACGGCGGTGAACCTCGTGCACGCGTTCGACCCCGAGCGGGTGGTGGTCGGCGGCGGGATCGCAGCGAGCGAGGGATTGCTGGCGGCAATGCAAGGTTACGTCGACGAGCACGCGTGGACCCCGGGCCACCGCGTGGAGCTCGTGCGCGGCGAGCTGGGCGACGACGCGGCGCTGCTGGCGTGCGAGTGGCTGGTGCAGGCCGGCGAGGGAGGCTAGGCTGTGTTCCAGGACCACTGAGCGAGGGGGCCAATGCCGGCTTGCTCGCTGGGTGCCACTGACAAGGCCGTCCGCGGCCTTGTCAGTGCGTCAGACCATCGGTTGCGATGCGAGCATTCACACTGACAAGCTCCGCGGACTCCGCTTGTCAGTGGCACCCCGGCGAGCGAGGGAGGCCAGGCTGTGTTCCGAAACGGGTGCCACTGGCGGCTTGCCCGCCAGTGCCCGGGGGCAACGAAGCACCACCACCGCCCGAGCCATCTTCGATCGCCGCAAGATCGACACCTTCAAGTCGGATGCGGCACCCAGGCACTGGCGGACAAGC